>CALGUT010000689.1 GCA_937920335.1 uncultured Opitutales bacterium | reverse complement strand
CAATTGATATCGTTTTGTTGGCCCCTGAAGAGAATGGAGTGAAGCGGGTGCGATCGCGCGTCTGTTTATCCCATGCGATCTCAAAACCGGCCTTACCCCCGAACAGTTCCTGCTCGAGCACGAACTGTTTTATTTCAAAATCAGTGTCTACGAAGTTGGTTGTGCCCTGAAGGAGCACCTTGTGGTAATCATAAACATCTCGATTCATTACAGACTTTGGTCGGAACCCTGCGCCTGCGGTAGCAGGATTCGACCAAACTAGATCCTTAGTGCCACTCGCTTCACGCCAGCGACCCATGATACCTTGAATTCCAGCAAGCTCGGGATTACCCGGCCAACCTGGCTCAGTCGCCGTAACTGAATCAAAATTGATTGCTGGAAACAGAAAATAAGGAGTTGTAATCGTTATAGAATTTCTGCCGCCATCAGCTCCCGAAGGATCGCGACCACGAAGAAATCGCTGAACGGTAGTCTGTGGAACAAACTGGCCTTCGGCAGCAGCATACTCTTCGGCAGTAACCCCGTCGGGAACGTCTACCAGACCCGCATTAATAGCATTGAGTACCTGCTGAGACGTAACGGCTCCGTTTCCGATATCCCCTAAATCTACTCCGGGAGTACTCAGTAGCTGGTTTACATACGCATCATCACCCACACCATTCCACCAAGATGAAAAACCATCAATGGCTGGAACCACGTCGGGGGGATTTGCAGTGATTTCACCGTTTTCGAAACTTCCACGGAAAACGGTTCTACCGAATATGTCTGAGCCTTCGTTCTTCAGAAGTACAGCATCCCAAGCGATGAAGAAGCGGGTATCGTTCTCAAATGCAGGTTCCTGACGGTATCTGTTCTTTTCGTTCAAAACATTTAAGCGAATGGCTAACCGATCCTCTACGATCGTCTTATTGTAATCAAAGGTCTCACGGTGGCCGCTGTTATGGTCGAAACGTACACTGATTTGACCAAAATCGGATCCAATTTGGGCCTTATTGGTTGAGTTGTTGATGACACCTCCAGGTGATCCCAAGCCGAACAAAATCGAGTTAGGGCCTCGATTAACGGTAACACGGGACGTGTTATAGCCATCAAAAGGAATAGCGGTTTGAAAATAATCCCGTGTAAGTGTGGCACTCACCAACCCACGAATCCGCTGACTGTTTTGCGGATTGATGCGAGTATCATTGGTGCTAGAATTGTCGAGATTCACGTCGGAGAAATTTCCAAGCGTTCCACCCACTTCCACGTTTCCGATGAACTGGAGCAGTGATTGGCCATCAGTGGCACCGGTATCTTCCATAAATTCCTGGGTAACAACCGCAATCGATGCGCCCAGTTCTCGGAGATTAGAGCGAACCCGAGAACCAGCAAGCGTAGTGGTGGCCATGTAGCCATCATCTTCCGAGGCTTCGATCGAGAAAGCGCTCAACTCGAACACCTCCTCCTCATCTTCTTGCGCCTGGATGGCGAGCGGCAGAGCCACTGAAGTCAAGCCAAGCGTCCACAGCTTGGCGTAGCGTAATAGTCTATTCATAGTAGTTTAGGTTAGTTCAGTAAACGGACTATACCTCTGATTTTGGGAAGCAGAGGGAGTCCAGCCTTAACGGCCTCAGTTACATTAGCTCACTAAAATAGCATAATAATGCGAAAGACTGTTATCGATTCGGTATCGAAACACTTTCACTAGGTAACATCCCTAATCAGTTAATCATTAACAATTTAAAGATAGGTAAATTCGCCAGAATGCCCAAGACTGCCGACACTTGATACCTCAACCCATGCCATTCGTAACATTTGTTACGTAAGCAAAGTGCCTCGCACCTCTCAAAACTACTCCCCCATTGGGGCTTTCTTCGATTTCGCGATGAATTCTGATGGAGTCACTTTATAGTGCTTTTTGAACGCAGTACTGAAGTACGTCACATCCTGCATTCCTACCAGGTCAGAGACTTCTGAAACATGCAGGTTACCGGACTGCAGTAGTTGAGCCGCTTTCTTCATTCTCAATCTCCGAACGAAATGACTCGGTGACTCACCCGTTAACGCTTTGAATTTGCGGTACAGGGTCATCCTACTCACATGCATCATTGCGGCAAAGGCCTCCATATCGAATAAGGGGTCCTTTATGTGATCTTCGATGATCTGCATAGATCGATTGAGGAACGACTCATCTATGGTATTATCAGTAATCTGGTCCGCATCGATTGCAGATCGATTTGCCAGCTGTTCGTAGCGCTCATGAATCTTTGCCTTGTGATCGAAGGTATTGCGGATCTGCTGCTTTAGGATCGGTATGTTAACCGGTTTTGTGAAGAATGCATCAGCCCCTTTACCTAGACTGTTTAACCGGTGATGAGAAGAATTAAGGGCTGTTAGCATAAACACCGGAATGTGACTCGTGATTTCGTCACTCTTGATATGCTGGCAAAGCGCAAGACCGTCCATTTCAGGCATCATTACGTCACAAAGAATCAGATCCGGAACTTCTTTCGAAGCAATAATAAGAGCCGCGTTTCCATCGACCGCCTCAAGTATCCGATACTCTTCCCTCAGCTCACTCCTAAGGTAACTGCGCATATCGGCATCATCTTCTACAAGCAGTAGCGTCGTCCTGTAGTCTTCATTATCAATGATATCACCGGCTTCCTCATCGACCATTCCTGACGACGATAGCAACTTGGTATCGATGCCCGCAGAAGCTTCGCCGGATTGTACTTCGTTCGGGGCGCGCTTCATCAAAGGTATCGTAACGAGAAACCGCGTACCTTTGGCTTCCCCTCCCACGATGCGAACCGGACTTTCCACCTGAATACGTCCTCCTGCGCTCTCGACAAAACTCTTGGTCAAAGCGAGTCCCAATCCCGAGCCTTTTACGCGATCTGTAGAATCGCTAACGCGGTAAAACGGATCGAAAATATAGGGAATCTTGTCTTCAGGAATTCCGATTCCGTTATCTTCAACGGATATCGAAGCTAGAACAGTTGCGCCCTGCGACGGACCCTCGTCCACCGATATCTTAATACTGATTTCTCCACCGGGTTCGGTGTATTTGATGGCATTGAGTATCAGGTTATCCAGCGTCCTCTCGATCGTATCCGGGTAAAACCATGCCCGATAAGAAGTGAGTTGAGTTACCAAATATACCTTCTGGTTCTTCTCCAGCGAAAGAGGCTCCACCTGGCGAATTGAGGTTTTTGCCAATTCGATCAGGTCTGAGTAAGCCGGATCGAGAAGAATTTTCCCTTCCTCAGCCCGCCGAAATTCCAAGATCTGCTCAACGAGGTGCAGCAATTTCTTAGCATTGCGCCGGGCGATATCCAACGGCCCAGTATCGACCGATTTCGGCAATTTTGACGCAAGCTGATCCAAGGGGCCCAAGATAAGACTCAAGGGCGTTCTGAGCTCATGGGATAGGTTCGTGAAAAACTGAAGTTTGAACTCCTCCAACCTGAGTATGTTCTGAACCCGCTGACTAATAAGCAAGAGCACGAGCACAATGATGGTTATCAGTATACTCAACATACATAGTATAAACCAATTTCGCTGCCAAAGCGGCGAAACCACAGTAAACGTCGCTGGTTGAGCTATCAGACTTTCGTTTCCATCGAGATCTCGTATCCTCAACTGGAACTCATGATCTCCTTTTGAAAGGTCGGTCAAAATTACGCTGTTTTCTGAAGAAAACGGGGACCAAGGCTCATTATTTAGCCGGTAGGAATAGGCTAACTTGTCTTCAGAGGTTACAGACCACACATCGGCCCCTTCCCACGAGATGTAGATATTCGCAGGCTTGGTCACCTTGGTTTCATAGTCCAGAAAGTGGGCGACCGGGGGCTGTGTATCCGGGATATAACGAATGGTCTTAAACTGTGACTCAAGGTTAGACCCCTTGAAGCTGACAGAACTTTTTCGGTAGTACCAATCTCGATTAGCAGAGTTTATCCAAATCGACCCATCCGAGCTCTGTCTGAGGGTCACGCTTTCTCTGGCGAACTGGAAATCACTCGGGAGCACATCGTTTATCCAAGAACCATTCTCAAACCGGGAAAGTCCCATACGAGTCGCAACCCAGGTAGTATGAGGTCTCGCGTTGTCGTTTAATACGTAGACAACTTGTTCGCTCTTCAACCCTTCCCCTCCACCATAGTGGGACCAAGTGTCATCTTTGAAATGAAAAAGACCTCGCTCCCAAGTGCCTACCCAAAGACCACCGTCTTCGTCCGCAGAAATGTGGTCATACCAAAGAGCATTTAGGTCCTCAATCAAGTCGGTGTTTTCAAAGCCCGGTAGCGTTGAACGAGCCAATTCGTTTCCTCCAAACCAAAGCTCTGTAGGACTCGTTTGCGCCAGGCCCACGATTCTCGAAGGTACCTGAGGGTCCAATACGTAGGAAAATGTATAATTCCCATCAACGTTACGATATATAACCATCCCTCCTGTCTTCGGAGGAAATTCGAATCCGCCTCCGAAAGCGAGGTCACCGGACGAGAGCTCTAAGGCTGACAAATAGCTAATGTGATCCTTCAAAGGCGGATGGAAATCTCGAATCCAAGTCTGTCCGTCGAAACGACTGACCGCTGCCACTCCATCATGAGCTCCTGCGGCCCAAATCACGCCGTCTGAGGAACAAATAACCGTCAATGGCAGATCAATCACATTCGTTAGGTGCTGGACCGCGGCCTTTGTATCAGGATCGTATTCGACCACAGCACCTTCAAGAGAGATGAACCACAACTTTCCGTTTCTATCCTCACACTGGAAATTCAGTCCCATAAACGAATCCCAACGTTGATTCGCATAGTCGATTTCATAGATCGGTTCGCCTCTACCACCAACAATTACGTTACCGCTCCGACGCTTAATGGAGAACGTGCCGTTGATAGGTAGTTTTTGGTTATTCGAATCATGTAACGTCCACTGCTCTTTGTAATAACTCAGCATAGCCGTTTTCAGAAAAAACACCAGTCCATTGCTTCCCACGGACATGGAGCCCATGTGACTGGCACTTGAAAACGCATTGATGGTTTCCTCTACGAAACTATCGGACTCTTTATTGTAACGGTAGGCCGGAACATCAGGGCGCCAGCTATGAACGATCAGTTCGTCCGAAAACTCATTATAAAGAATCTGCATCCATAGCCCAGTTTCATGATCAAACTGATACTGTTTTAAACGAAAGTCTTCATGGATGATACCCCTCGTTGTAGAAATTTTGTTTAGAACCGTACCTTGTCCCGAAACGAACCATAAGTTCTCCTCCTTATCGAAGGTCAAACTCGCAACCGATTCTTGTATTCCACCTACCAACTTCAGACTATCTCCTCTTAATTCATACAAACCGGATGGTGTGGCCAAAACCGTCAGCCCATATGAGTTTTTCGCCATCAAAGGTCTGTCATTAGGAAACGACACCTGCCCATCATTTTCTTCGATGACCTCCCACTTCGAACCCCTGTAACGAAGCAGAACAAGCGAGGTAAAAACAAACAGGTCATCTTGATTATTCACATACAGGCAATACGCCAGACCCTTGGAGTACTCGTCTGGATACGAAATTTTCTCAACCACGTCACCATCATAGGATAGGATCCCACCATTGTAGCCAAACCAAAGAGTCCCTTTCTCATCCTCCATACCACAATAGAGAACATTTCCTCGCAGCGCTTCCAGTTCATGCCACCGCCAAGACTCTTCGATCGGGTTGGCCTTACTGAGTTCAAATGGAACCTTGGCGTGAAGATCGCCAAAAAAAGTCGATAGGGTAATACACCCAATCACGGATAGAATGATGGGGGTTAAACAGCGAAAAATCTTGCAACTAAAACTCTGCACAACCACGGAATCTAGACTAAAGCCAACGATGCACAATAGCTTAATAAGAAGCCCATTGTCAGCTCAACGGGAGTATCTTACATAATCGGTCCCTAAGGTTATTCGATATTCAATTCGCTTGCTCATCCAGTATGGGTTCTCACCATTACCCGCAGTGTTAGGGGGCAACCCTTCCCCATTGCACACCAATGACTAAGATCACATTCACCTCTGGTTCGAATCACACAATTCCAACAACGACGGTTATGCTGACCTCGACGAAACGTGTCCGTCTTAACAAAGTGATTTAAGGTGTTTGACCAAAACGAAAACGACCGCCCAACCGAAAGCGAAATCGCATCCAAATGAACAAGAAATTATTAACGACGGTTACTTACTTTCTCATCCTTGGTGGAGCCTTAGCATCAGCTACAACAAATCGACCGAACATCCTCTTCTTCTTTGCCGACGACTGGGGTCGCTACGCAAGCATTTACGCGGATCCCGAAACGCCCTCGCTCAATGATATTATAGATACCCCAAACATTGACCGAATCGGGCGTGAAGGATTGGTATTTAAAAACGCATTTGTCCCCGTAGCTTCCTGTAATCCTTGCCGGTCTTCATTGGCAACCGGTCGATACTTCTGGAATTGCGGTTCAGGCGCTTTTCTCAATGCAGGCGGAAGCGACTGGACTAAAGATAACAATCCATTCAATCGGCTACCGAAATTTGTTGATAGCCTAGCCGACTCGGGATACCACACCGCCCGTTCAGGAAAAACTTTCGCTTTCACTCCCACAACAACCTCTGGAAAAGAAAAACTACTGCCAGTCTACAAGGACAAGTTTCCACGATACGGGTTATATGTGGGTGAAGCAACCGATGAAGCCGAACGTCTGGAGCGCCACAACTATGTGATTAAGCGTACCCAACATGAGATTCAGAAAGCACTCCTGGGAACTCCAGATGGGAAACCCTTTTTCTTCGTCTTCGGTCCGATCAATGTCCACCGGCCCTATGCAGCCGATTCGGGACAGAACTTGTGGGGAATTAATCCTGACAAATTGAAAGGCCTCATCCCAAAATTTCTGCCCGATGTTGAAGACGTTCGGCGCGACTTTGCAGACTATCTCGGAGAAGTTCTGGCACTGGACCTGATGCTCGGTGTCATCCTGGAGGAGCTCGAAGCCACCGGTGAACTAGACAACACCCTTGTTATCCTTTCAGGCGACCATGGAATCCCTGGAGTGCCACGGGGCAAAACCAACTGTTACGATTTGGCTATCCAGGCACCCTTACTCATGAGATGGCCTGGACCCATAACCCCAGGTAGAACTGTAGAGGATTTTGTGAGTCTAATCGATCTGGGACCTACCCTCCTTGAACTCGCACGGACCGAAGCTATGGACAGTATGGCCGGACGCAGTTTTCTCGAACAAATCAAGAGTCAAAAGAGTGGCTGGATTGATCCGAAACGAGACCAGGTCATCGTAGGACGCGAGCGCCACTATCACAGTGCAAGGGAAGGAAATTTACCTTACCCTATGCGAGCCGTTAGGAACAATGACTACCTATACATAAAAAACTTCAAGCCTGATCGTTGGCCGATGGGAGACCCAAATAGCTGGAACACCCACCAGAAGCCCACCTATGACCAGCTACACACTCTAACGGGTGTTACAACGACCGACCTGGACGCAAGTCTTACCAAGGCCTATATGTTCACACATCGTGACGAACACTTTGAATTAACTCTCGGCAAGCGACCGGTAGAAGAACTATACGATACGAAAAACGATCCTGACCAATTACACAACCTGGCTGGGGATCCATCTAAGGCATCCGTATTAAAAGATCTGAGACAGCAACTCGATACCGTGATGCTTGCGACGAGCGATCCGAGGCTAACCGACAGTTTTGATCACCTGCCATACTCGGACCCGACCAAGCCTTTGGTCAGGGCGCGAAGATAGGCACCCGAGCCGCTCGTTTTTGATACGATACCCAACCAAACCGTGAGATCGATACCCCTTAAAGACACATCAGGCTCATTGGCCGTCTACCCCGTAAACAGTTTCTCAACGACATGACCCGTGTTAATAGTCGGTCTTTCGAGACGGCCACCGGTCTTGAACTCAAGGTTCATATGGTTCAGACCGATCGCGTGAAGAATGGAGGCATGAAGATCGTGGACATGGACTTTTTCGGATACAGCCCAAAGTCCAAGTTCGTCGGTGGAACCAATGACCTGTCCACCTTTCACTCCGCCACCGGCCATCCACATGGTAAAACCAAAGGGGTTGTGATCTCGTCCATTTCCTTTTTCGCTCATGGGGGTTCTGCCAAATTCGCCACCCCAGACAACGAGGGTATCTTCCAACAATCCCCGTCGTTTCAGATCGGTTAATAACCCTGCAATCGGTTTGTCGACGGACCTGCACAGTTGGGTTCCGCGCTCTTCGTGGTTTGCATGGGTATCCCATGCGCTGCCTGAACCACTGTAAATCTGAATAAATCGCACTCCGCTTTCGGCTAATCTCCGGGCGAGCAAACATTGCCGCCCAAACGGTTCCGTAGCTTTCTCATCCATCCCATAAAGGGCTTTGGTCGCCTCAGTTTCTCCGGAAAGATCTACCACTTCCGGGGCTTCTGCCTGCATACGGAAAGCCATCTCATAGGCGTTGATGCGAGCTTCGAGCCCATCATCAAAGCCATTTTTTGCAGCGTGTGTTCGGTTCATCCGTGTGAGGAGATCCAGCTTCTTGCGTTGCCTCTCGGTAGAAACTCCTTCCGGAGGATTCAGGTTCTGGATGGGAACTGATCCGTTCTCGAAGAGTGTGCCCTGATAGGTTGCCGGCATAAAACCGGTTCCCCAATTACGCACACCGCCGAGGGGCAACTTTTCCCGGTCTTTTAATACCACAAAGGACGGTAAATTATCGTTGAGAGAGCCCAGGCCATAGACAGACCAGGCGCCAAGGGACGGCCGCCCACCCAAGATGGAGCCGGTATTCATCTGACACACCGAACCTACATGGTTCAATCCATCAGCCCAACAGGAACGAATTACCGCGAGCTTGTCGACATGCCGCGCTATATGTGGAAACCAATCGGATACCCAGAGCCCACTTTCACCATGTTGCCCCCACCTACGGGGTGACCCCAGTAGCGGCGACCCCTGCTCGCCCATGGCCGTGATCGGCTCCTTGAAACTGTCCGGTAGCCGTTGTCCATGAAGGTCATTGAGCAAGGGCTTCGGATCAAACAGGTCCAGGTGACTTGGCCCCCCCTCCATAAACAGAAAAATGACCCGCTTCGCCGAAGCGAGGTGATGGCCCGGTCTCACTTTAAGCAGATTGATCGGTGCCGCAAAACTCTTATCCAGCCCAAGCATCCCTGCCAAAGCCAAGCCTCCTATCCCACCGCCCGCTCGCATCAAAAAATCACGGCGGGTCAGCGCCGTCTCCATATGAGAAGTCGGTTTTAAGTGTGAGTTCTGAAACAGTTTCATCCGCTTACTTAGTTGATATACACAAATTCGTTCGTGTTCATCAGCACGTGACTAAAATCGATCCAGGCATCTTTTTCATCCTCCAACGATTCGACCAAACTTTCCACGAACGCCACGGCGTTAGTCAGCTCTTCAGACGCCGGGTCTCTCCCCAAGGCAAACTGGAACGCCTTCTGAATCCGCTCCTCGGTTCCCTGCGCATCGCAGTTCATCAAGCGGGTCGCAAAATGTTCCGCTCGCGAAAGCGTCCAAGCCCCATTGATAAGCGCTAATGCCTGTATCGGAGTAGTAGTTACATCTCGAAGATGACAACTATTGTGCAGATCCGGTGTATCAAATGCATTCATCATCGTCCGCAGTTTATTGCGTTTGTTCACAACGTATATAGAACGGCGAGCCGAATCCTCTTCCGAAACGGCGGGACCCTCCATTGTCGTATCGATCTCGCCACTGACAAACAGCAACGAGTCTCGCAGTTGTTCTGCGTCCATACGACGAACCGGCATTTTCCAAAGCAACCGATTGTCGATGTCGATCGCTTCAGCCTCGGTTTCATCTTCCCGGAACGACGTTTGTCGGTAGGTCGCAGAGGTCATCAACAGACGGTGCATTGACTTCATGCTCCACTTTTGTTCCACAAAGTGTTTGGCCAACCAATCCAGTAACTCAGGGTGTGATGGACGATCCCCCAGTTTGCCAAAATCATTACTTGAAGAGACGATACCCTTTCCGAAATGCCACTGCCAGAGGCGGTTGACCGCTACCCGAATACTGAGAGGATTATCTCCATCCGTCAACCAATCAGCCAACGCTGCTCTTCGGCCGGTTGTTTCGGGATATCCCACAATACCCTCAATTTCAGGCTCTGGAAGATCTAGAACAGAGAGAAAGCCCGGTTGCACCGGAAGTCTACCTCGTTTCGTATCCATAAATGACTCGGGGGGCGTTCCTCCAATGTCCCGAACAGCCGCTACACTAGGTAGTTCCTTTGGTTTAAACGCATCGTAGGTGGCCAGTTCCTTTTGCAGCTCCGTCCACCGAATCTTGGCATCTCCCTTAATATCGCTCTTGTACGTTTTCTTGGTACGCCAGTTCATCAGCCTATCGCCAAACCGGGCCAGCTGCTCCTCGTAAGGTGTACGATCGGTTCTAGCCATGATTTCCTGCATGTAGGGTGGTAATTTTGCCAGAGCCGCTTGCCAATGTTTATTCCACGGTTCCATCTCGAGTTCGGTAATCTCCGCATGGATGCCAGCGGTCATCGCTTCCCAGGTCGCCCGCTGTTGCTGGTAGTTCGATTTGACTTTCTGATCGCCAAGCCGGACATCTTCCCACGGTGATAGGGCTGCGAAGAATGAACGAAACTGGAAATAGTCTTTCTGGGTGATCGAATCAAATTTGTGGTCGTGGCAACGAGCGCATTTCATGCTTAACCCGAGAAACACATCTCCGGAAACATCTGCGATATCATCCAGCGTGGCTTCCCAATGCCGACTCATGTCGGGCTGATTGTCCTCATAGGGCCAAAGCCGAAGAAACCCAGTGGCAATAGTTGCGTCATCGCTTTCCGGATAGAGTTCATCACCCGCAATCTGCTCTTCGACGAATCGTTTGTAGGGCTTATCCTCATTCAACGATTTTATCACATAGTCACGGTATCGCCAAGCCTCTGGCCTGAGCACATCCGCTTTAAAACCATCAGTATCGGCATACCTTACTAGATCAAGCCAATGCCTGGCATAACGTTCGCCGTAGAGAGGTGATTCCAACAATTGATCTATCAGCTGTTCATAGGCATCTGAAGCCGGGTTGTTAACAAATGCTTCGACCGCGTCGATGGTGGGAGGAATACCATGCAGATCCAAAGTCGCTCGACGAATCAACGTACGACGATCCGCTTCAGGAGACGGTTTCAGTCCGTGGTTCTCCAAACGATCCAGCACAAACCCATCGACCGGATTCCGAATCCAATTCCCATTCTTGACCTCAGGAACTGAAGGATTCGCTATTGGCTGGAAAACCCAGTAAGCACGTTCCTCCTCGGTAAACGTTTCTGATAGCGCTCCACATGTCCCTAAAAGTATCCAGCAGACGAAAGATCGACTGAAAAAGTGCCTATGGTAGGTGATACTTTTCATTATTGAGTAAGAGAAACTTCGGTGCGGTAAAAGTCTGGGGTAAGCTGCTGTAATTCCGGAGGCCCTTATTCACAGGGATACGAAGTCTCATGTCAATGCCGGAGCCGTTTCGACCCTTCGGAACGACACACACAAATCCGTTAAACCTTTGTTCCTATGCTCTTGATCAATTCCCTGATTTTGTAGAAACCTATTACTCCCCCCCCCCCCCCC
>CALGUT010000688.1 GCA_937920335.1 uncultured Opitutales bacterium | reverse complement strand
GCACTTCTCGTTGTCCTCCTACCTCATAGACAAAAGGAATACAGCCAACTTTCATGAGCTCTGCAATTGTGATTCCGAAACCTTCTATTCTGAAATGAATGGCAAATTTTGATCGATTGAGTAGTTCAATGTATTCATCTCTTGGGCACTCAACGTGGAGACGCACCCAGTCTTTTTTGTCCCTCTGGAGCCGGTAGAGTTTATTGAGGTAGTCTTTGTTGGTATTTGTCCCGACGATGTGAAGTTGCACCGGATATCCTGCATCCCGCACCGCTTTCAACACTTCAATGGCACGGTGCTGTTCCTTCTCTGGGTGTATTCGCCCGCAGCAAATGAATGAATAGTCTTTTGCGTCCCATTCCACACGCGGGAATTCTGATGCAACAGGTGGAAATACAACGTTAGCATGGATGCCGTGAAGCTTGTGGACATTATTCGCCACAAATGCGGAGCAAGTGAGTGTGAGGTTTTGCTTCATTCTTTCAGCACTGTATCCTGAAAGTCTTTCCTGACGTCGACGGCCCAAGGAGAAGCCGGGTGCGTGAACGTATTGAATTCCTGGATTTTGTAGATCCATTTCGTTGTATGCGCTGATTGCCAGATCATATCGCATGTAACGTTTTTTGAAGTAACGCATCAACAGATGCTGTCGCCATGGGTAAATAGGAGAGATGTTACCGAGTAAATAAGTAATCAACGGTGTTAAAAATCGTGGTAATGCGGTAACTGTTTTGATCGACTTTTCTGACAGCTGTGTGCCGTAGGTTCTATTGATCTTTTTCCAATCGACTGCCGTGAATGTGATCAGCGTGAGGTCGTAGTCCTCTTTGAGTGCTTCAATAATCCACAGGCACACGGATTCAGCTCCACCGGACATGAAGGCAGCGTATAGAACAGCGATCTTGGGTTTTTTCTTAATGGTATTCAAAGAATGGTCCGTAATTCGATTCCTACTAGCTACTGACTGAACCATGATGCCGGATCAATAGCGTAGTAGGCTTTAAGTTCTCGGTAGATGGCTGGTTGCTTCTTCTTGAGCTGCGTCGGCTTCTCGAAAAATGCTTCGGTGGCTACGGCGAAGAATTCCGCTACATTTGTTGTGCCGTATTTATCTATAACGGTTCGCTTACCCCGTTCCGCCTTATCAAGAAGGCGTTCGTAACCATCGTCGAGCACTTGGGCCCAGGTGTGGTAGGCTTGCGAATTCTCCATCGCCGGTATTCCATCAGTTCTTCCGTTTTCCTGATCTAGTTGGTGGACAAACTCATGAAATGTGACGTTGTGACCATCGTAAATATTCTTAGCGCCGTGCAACACAGAGTCCCAAGCAAGTATGACGGTGCCGTTGTTCCAGGACTCTCCCAAGCGATGAATACTACGTCGAGTGACGACTCCATGTATATCAATCTCATCAACACTGGAACTAAATGTCGTCGGATAGAGTAGTACTGTCTTCAGATTCGGGTAGGGTGCTCCGTCATGCTTGATGATGAGTAGACAGGCCTGTCCCGCTACGGTCAGGATCATTTCATCCGTGAGTTCAAGGTCTGAACAGCCCTCAAAGTACTTAGTCGATACAAACTGCGCTATCTTTTCGTGCAGTGAGTCTCGGAGCTGGTTAGTTAGCTTCTGATACAGAGGAAGGTTGTTTCTTAGGTAAACGGTCCATGATTCCTTGAACTGAATGGGTTTGATTGCCTGTCCGCTAAAGAACGATTTCAGTGAGTCCCAGATCGTCATGAATTTTGAAGGGTGAGTTGGGAGCAAATTTCTTCGACAAAGATTGTAGTGGAGGCGTCTCCGCCGAGGTCAGCTGTGAGGGTATTACCTTGTATGAATGTCGTAGCGATAGCCTGTCGTATCTTAGATGCGGATTGTAGGAGCAGTTTATCAGCGTGTTTCCGCCCCAGCCACTCGAGCATACTCGCACCTGAGAGTATCGTTGCAGTGGGGTTGGCGATGTTCTTTCCAGCGATGTCAGGCGCAGAGCCATGGGATGCCTGAAACAGTCCATGTTGATCACCGATCTCTGAGGAGTCTGCTAGTCCCAATCCGCCAATAGTTGCTGCTCCCAGATCGGATATAATATCGCCCAATAAGTTTTCACAAACGATTACATCGTAGTAGGTAGGTTTTGTGACCAGGTACATACTGAGTGCATCCACTAAGGCATAATTGACTTCAATTTCGGGGAATTCGGATAGGACTTCGTCGGCAATACTTCTGAAGAAAGCGAATGATCTAAGCACGTTAGATTTGTCGCAAATAGTTACACGGCGTTTGCCATCATCTGGGGCGCCGTTTCGCTGCATACATATTTCAGCTGCTTTCCGAACGATGCGCTCTACGCCCTTGCGCGTAATCTCCATGGTATCACGCGCACTAATACTTCCTTCTACGATTCCTTTTCCGCGAGAGGCATATAGACCTTCGGTGTTTTCACGGACAATTACATAGTCAATTGCGGGATCTCCTTTGAGAGGCCCGTATATTCCCTTGTAGAGCTTTATCGGCCTGACATTCGCGTAGAGATCCAGCTCTGGTCGTAGCCTCAGTGTAGTGTCTTGGCCGGCTTCAGTTCCGTCATCATAAAGCACCCCCGGAAGGCCTGCAGCCCCCAGCAGAATAGCGTCTGCATTTCGACAACCTTCAATGGTTGAATCTGGGAGGGCAACCCCTGATGAAAGGAAGTGTGCAGCTCCTGCGGGATATTCGATAAATCCCAGATGAATTGATTTCGGTAGTGCTAGTTTTATAACCTGTACCGTGGCTTTACAGACCTCCGGTCCAATTCCATCTCCGGGAATAACGGCAATGTGGTAAGATGACATTTAGGTTAAACGGTAAAAATGGTTGGCGTTTTGGGAGAAGAGTAGGTTGAGCTCAGAGTCTGAAAAATTGGAAGTTACCTCAAAGAACCCCGACCAAATATAAAAATAGCTACAACCTAAACTATCGACGGGGAAATTACTCGCGAACAT
>CALGUT010000687.1 GCA_937920335.1 uncultured Opitutales bacterium | reverse complement strand
ACTTCGATAGATTCCGACAGCAACTCGACTTCGATCTGGTGCCCTTGTAGCACTCGGACAAATTCACGCAAGCGCGTAGGATCCCCTTCCGCCGTCGCAAGGTAATGCCCCTGCAGCGACTTGGTCTTTGCGGCCACCTCCTTGTAAAAGCTTCGCTGATAATTGAGCAACTCATCTTTTAAATCCGCAGTGGCCTCAATCGAAGACAGCGAGGTTCTAAATTGATTGGAGATCGTAAATGGAAAAGACAGCAGACCATTCTGCGTGTCCTGATGAATGCCCCGTGAACTCGGCTGTTCGAACAGTATACCTACACAGCCATACAGGTCAGGATAGGTGGAACCCTTGCCCATAAAAAAGTCATCGTAACCCTCCTGGGAAAAATAAAGAATACCCTCCTTGTCGAAAGTGCGACTGTGGTACTCCGCCATAGCCAGTGTCAGTTTCTGGTTTATCGCGGGAGTAAGCGGATTCGTGCGCTCAGGCTTCCCCGGCATGAAGAAGTAAGAACTACCACTTCCCTGTTCATGAAAGTCTAACTGCACATTGGGTTTCCATTCATGAAACAACTTTAAACGCCCCTGACTTTCGGGGTGCTGATGCGGCAACCAATCGCGGTTTAAATCAAACCAATAGTAGTTCGTTCTTCCACCTGGAAAGGCTTCATCATGCTCACGGTCATTCGGATCGCTGCTCGGCACATATCCACGATGACTATTTGTCCAGTGGGCAAAACGATCCAGTCCGTCAGGATTCATGACCGGATTAAAAAGAATGATCATCTTCTCAAGTTGAGCCAGGAGCTTGGGGTCTTCTGCAGCGGTCAAATAATATGCGACCAAGGAAGTCGCGTTGGCCCCACTCGATTCATTTCCATGGATACTGTAGCTCATGTGGAGCACCACCGGTTGCTCGTCGAGATCCACTTTCGCCGAAGGATCGATAAGATCTTTCCGTGCAGCTAGAATGGCATCCAAACGCTCTATGTTCTCCGGTGTCGAGATCGCGTAGCTCACCAACGGTCGCCCCCCATAAGATCTGGCGTGCTCGCCCAATGCGACCATACGAGGAGATTGGTCAGCCAACGCATTGAGATACTGCTGGATCTCATGATTGTACCAATGCCGCTCCCCCACTTCCAGCTTCATCCGTTCATGAGGGGCTGTTATGGATGTATCCAATTCCGGCATGGGATCGAGGAGGTCGTCGAGACGAAGTGGGGCCTTCGCAAACGTAAAGGAAGTGAATGCCAGAAAGACAAGGAGGAGTATACTGATATTTTTCATGGTTTAAAAAGTGTGTTCATTTTGATGACGCAGATGACTGGTTCGCTTGAAATGTTCGAGTTGGCGCAGGGTAAAAAACATGGGGAGTTCTAAGCTGCCAAGGGTTTAGATACCGTTGGCTTTTTTTTGGAAAGAATCAAGTGAACGATTCCATAGCTCAGAAAGTTTACTAGTAGTGCAAATACCACAGATGGGAATAGCTCATTCAAGCCTGAGAATTCCCAAAGCAGGTAGGACAAGGGTGCCAGAATCATCGATACCAGAGCCGCCTGCCAATAGTGACGTTTCAGGAGAACGGACAACAAAATCAACGGTACCATGATCGGTATATAGTAGCTGAATACGAATGAAAGCACCTGTAAGATCGAATCCACAAATCCAGCGACAAGGATAGCAATCATACCAATCCCGATCGTGGACAGTTTTGAAAACAACAACTTCTGAGGATCCGACATGGATGGCCAGAGCGGTGAAACCAGATCCTCACTGAAAACAACCGCAGCACTGTTTAGAATACTATCCTGCGATGACATAACCACACCGATCATAGCGATGATAAAGATGGCATATAGAATGCCAGGAAAATGAATTTCAGCGAGGTTCAACAACAACTGATCGGTATCCAGCAATTCGGGATGAAGCGTTTTCCCAATCACGCCTATCACATTCATGAGCAGCAACCACAGGGCTAGAAAGATCCCGACCGCGATCAAGGCATTGCGGACCGCCTTATCACTGCGGGAAGCCAGCATCCGATTTACTATGATCGGATCAAACCCGGACATGAAGCTCCAAATAAACGCCAATCCTAACAGCGCACTGAACGAGTAGCCGTCCCACCCCGAGCTTGTAGATACCTTCATCTGAGTGGTCGCTTCAGCCAAGGAAAATCCATCGCTGAATATTATGATGATCACCAACAATGGAATCAGTACCACAAAATGAAAAAACTGAAGGGCATCAGTTTGAATCGTGGCTCGAATGCCGCCAAAATAAGAATACAAAATAACAACAGAAGTAATAACAAAAATGGATCCTTGCTTGGAGAAGCCAAACACATTGGTCACCAGCTCACCTCCTGCATAACTCATCGCTATACAAGCTGCGGTCAGAAACCAGAAATTGATGAAACCTGTTAACAATCGAACCAGCTTGTGGTTGTGAGAATGCCGACCGCCAATCACATCCCCCACAGATACCCCTTCGACGAAGCGTTTTCGAATTCGAGGACCCAGCACAATTCCCACAAAACTAATGACTACGCCGGCAAAAGAAGCGAGCGCCGCATATAAAATCCCTTCCTTGAACCCTTGCCGCACGAATCCCATCGTGAAACCTGGGCCTACAAACGTTGCTGCCAGACTTACGAATATCATGAAGGTCCCCAGGCTCTTTCCAGCAACTGAAAATTCCTTAAAATCCCCCTTCCGGCGCGTATACAAAATAAAGCCGAAATAGAGACAACCAAAGAGAATAATGATGATTTGGTTAGAACTCATTCAGGTCTGGTGGGCGGTCTATTCCAACCTCTGGACAGCTCATGAAAATCATTCTCTTGAGGATCTCTACTGCAAAGATGGGTATACCCCATGCAGCCAATGCAATTCATTGGGTCTTAGTGGCAGACTGCAATTGATCCAATTTGTTGAGATAGCCCTGAATGGCCTCCCTCCAATGGGAGAAATCTTCAATGTGAGGATTGAGGATACTCCTGTATTTGATCAATCGTTCCTCGCGTTCCTCCCAGACTCGAAGCGCCCCCGGATTCTCATATAGAAATACGGCAAAGTCTGGCATATTAACATCCTCGCTTGCTACCCTATCTCCGAACATTTGCTGGAAGGAAGCGAAGGAGAAGAATGCGTAGTCGTTTACCACCCGAATCAAGTTTTCAAATATAGCAGCTACCGCAGGGCTCAGTGGTTCATCGGACTTGCCGCGTATCCATACATCGGAATATTGACTGAGTAAGGCCTGTAGGTCTATTTGAGCGGATGTGTTCGCTGAGAAGAGCTCAGCCATGGCAATCTTTTCCGACTGACGCATTTGCAAGTTGAGAAAAATGAGTGAAGCCACGATCGAGAGGATACCGATCAATTCGGCGATGCTTTTCCAGTTTGGTTTTTTCATAGTTTTATAAGCAATCAGAGGGAGCGTTGGAGTTTACGGAAGATCATAGAATTAGTCGGCTAGTTCGGCTTCAATATTAGTTCTTACATCCTTTAGATTCGTATCCAACCTTTCCCAATGTGGCCTCAAATAACTGATACGATTTTGTTCATGAATGATCATGTGCTTTAAATCTGACCTGAGTACTGAATCGACAATCTCTTTCATCTCCTCGGGGCTCAGTCCTTTCTTAACGTCAGATTCACTTTGCCTGGGAACCAATCCGTAAGAAAGACTGGCATAGTTTCCCGTACGAACAACAGCAGTGCCCTCCCAAACCTCAATGGAGTTATACAATCGCGTAATTTGATCCCTGAGCTCCACATTTCGAATTAATGTTAATCTCCCAGTATTGTTCATCTCGTCAAAGACTAGCCGCTGCAGAGGTTGCACCGTCCATCCCCATAAACTTCCTCTTATAACATTCTCTAAAAACTGGTGATCATCCTCGATAGGCACCCCCTTGAAAGCCAAAGAAACCTGTTCCAAACCTTCTTCTTTTATCTCCATACCTTTCAAGAAACCAGATAGTTTGCCCTGGTTACCCGTTAGCTCGCTACTTAGGCGTTTAAGAAGCAGTCGCTCTTCAGCGCGGTCCTCCCGCGCCTGATTCCATTCGCTCACCTGCAATGCCAGCAGGATACCCACCATGATTAAAACGATCTCACCGAAGGCGTAGAAAAAGTATTGCCCGCTTCGTTTACGAAGTTCGAGGCGGCGGAGTTGGCGGAGAATGAAGAGCATGTTTTCTCAGTGCTTTTTGTGCCTCCGTGAGAGTATTTCTCTATTAAATCTCATCTCTTTTATCGGAGGATCGCCCATCCTGTTCATACTTGGACGATCGAGGCGATTTTCGATTCTGATCATAGACTGAGCATTTTTTCTTCAACATTTTGAGTTACCTTTGGTTTTTGGACAAATCGAAACTCCTGGATCTTTCGATTGAATTCGTAGAGGTCACCCAATTCCTTCAAAACTCGGTCCATCCTATTTTCTTCTTCAATCTTGTTTTTCATCACGTTCCTAATGCGCTCTATCCAATGCTGAATTGCGCTGAGACTTCAACCAAATCAAATGGTCTTTCCGCGCCTATGCATCTCCATGTGAGAA
>CALGUT010000686.1 GCA_937920335.1 uncultured Opitutales bacterium | reverse complement strand
GTCAGCCATGCCGTTGTCTCCACAATAAAAGACTATCGTATTTCCCTTCAGCTCGTTGGTCTTGAGGTAGTCCCTGAGTTTGCCGATTGCGCGGTCCATGGCCGTGATTTCCGAATAACGTTCCTGTAACACGTCGCGCAGTGGACGGGTTACTTTCTGCCCCGTTTCGTTACTGGTGAGTGAAACCATCGTATCCGCATATTTCATGGGAAGACTGTCGTAGAGGGCCATGTCCTTCTCGAGTGCCTGGTAGGGCTCATGCGGTGAGCCAAACCAAACGACCGCCATAAAGGGTTGCTCTTTCTTCTGAGCCTCCGAAATAAAGCGAATCGTTTCATCGATCACGACTTCGGAGCTTTCGCCGGGGTATTTCTTGGGTTCTCCGCCATTTCGAACGAGGACGGGATCGAGTTCGAAAAAATTGTCGTGGGAGAGCCATTCGTCGAAACCCATGGCTCCGGGACTTGTGGGGGAGGCCTTCTTTACCGGGCCGACATGCCATTTGCCAAAGTGTCCGGTTCGGTAGCCTGCCTGTTTCATCAGGTGTCCGATACTGATTTCTTCGGGGCGAATCGACCAATTGGGGGTAAAAGTACCGTAACGATTCGGGTGTCTTCCAGTGAGAAAACTGCCTCGGGTTGGTGAACAGCTCGGGTGAGCCGAGTAGAATCTGTCCAATCGCAATCCCGTCGCCGCCATCTCGTCGAGCACTGGCGTGTGCAGGTGAGGATGACCGTTGTAGGCTACTTCGTCCCAGCCATGATCATCGCCCATGAGCAAAATGACATTGGGCTGCTCGGTTGCGAATAGAAAAGAGGTTAGAGACAGGAGTATAAAGCTGAGTAGGGTAGCGCGGAGTGAGGTCATCATGGTATGTAGGGTTAACGAAATTCAAACGCTAGAAGAGTTTACGAGAGACTCAAGTCTGGTTGTGTAATCTCGTGAATAAAAAAAGGAGGCCAGCAATGCTGACCTCCCATGAGAGGGTTCAAACTATTTGAGGACTTGTTAGATCTAGTAGCTTAGATCAGAGCGATAGTGCAGTATGAGAGTCTTCGATTCTTCGATCTCGATCTCGTCGAGTTCAGCAAAAACCTCCTGTCGTTCTTCCTTGGGTATATTATTGAATGAACCTGGAGTATCGAGTTTCGACCAATCGCTGAATCGATTACCAATCACCCACCTATTCGTATTTCCCCCAACGACGACACGGTTTACGCTTCGACCTTTAACGCCGTGCTTTTTTAATGCGGGAGTCATCGTATTGCGTAACCAGTTGGCATATTCGTCGCTATGGCCTGGTTTTAAAGTGATCTGCATTAAGCGCAGGAGATCGGTTTCTTGATTGTCAAAAGGCCCAAGATCCAAATCGGGAAACGTTCGTAGCGTAATGATTTCTCTGGATTGAGTTACTTCGGTGATACTATTTACCCAGTTCGCCCAAGCTGTGTCGCTCATGATGCTTGTCGCTGACTCATCCAGTTCGGCGAAGTTTTCAGCTGAGTTGACAATATGAAACGTATTGGTGTTACCTCTCGATTCTTGCCATACGGAACGGCCTGGAAGACCCGCCATCTTTTGGGCTTCCATTAATGTCTTTTGCAGGGCGACGAATTCATTCACTTTGCCTGGAACGACTTCAACGATTCGCACATGGATGAGCGATGGATCCTCTTGAGCCGATAGCGCTCCGGTGAGGAGTGTTGCCATGAGGGCAACGATTAGGGTGTTACGTAGTGATTTTATCATAATAGTATTGGAGTTTATGGTTGTATGCATACATGCGCTGCTTTTGGAGAAACAGGGTCACGGAAACTAAAAAAAGTTTCTTCTGTGTGTATCGGACTGTGGGATACCATTGGTTTCCTTGGCAGTCAGAATTCACCAATCCGTTCGGAATCTATTCGGCTGAGGTCGCAACCAGTCGGTAGATCTCAACCATGGCTTTGTCGTGACTGGCCATGAGTTCGTCCATTCCCTTGGGGCGATCTACACTGGACTTTAGACTAGAACTGAATGCGTCAATCAGTGTGTTGAATCCGTCGACAGATACCGCATCGTGCGATGCATCTCTCCCTCGAGGGCTTATCAGGGTGGAGAATGACCAGCTTACAGATTTGGTATTACCTGCCTTCATCTGTTCGTCGATAAACGGCCCGTATATCTCCGGTTCCATTCGCGCATATTCTCTGGGATTCTCAGGATCTGCTTTTTGTGAGTCAGACAAGCTAGTAGAGGTGGATGGGTAAGTTGTTTCGTTGAGTGTTAGCTGACCAGTTTGATCACTGTATAAAGAATACCAACCACGGCTAAAGCGCTGATGGTAACCAGTCCATACGCAATTCGAGTTAATGTCCTTATAAAACCTTGGAATTCTTGCGTATCATTTACGTTGGGGAATTCGGATTTGGGAGCCTCTTTTTCAAGAAAGGTGCAGAGAGGTTCCCAGCCTTGGTCGACGGAAAAGATGAGTAGTCTTTCGGGAGGTACTGCAGCTTTGATTTGTTCGATGTGCCAGTGGTAATGGGCAACTGCCTGGTCGGGATCTTTCATCGTTCCCTTATGAGAGCCCTGCCAGATGAGCTTACGGCACATTTGAGTCATCTTGCGTATCTTTGGTATGAAGAAAGTAAGCACCTTGAACTGCCAGAGGGTCTCACTCTTATAGATGGTGTTGATAGTACTTTTATACCAGGCTTCCGGACCTCTGGGATGCAGGGTGAGGAGCACCTTGGCATCTGGATACTTGTCGACCAATTCCCGCCAAACGCAACAGGCCGGGTTGTCGACAGTGGCATCATAGTTTTCAAAAACCACGTTCCAGTCGTGTGGGGTACCCGGTTCGGCGTGGGCGACCCGGTGCCAGAAGTCCAAGTGGTGTTTATTGGCATTGTTCTCGAGGACTTCGAACATGTGGTAGCAATTGTAACCCAATTGATTGAGCGCGGTGAATGTCGATAACGTGCCAGTCCGGCCAAAGCCTACGCCGATGATTTTCATAGTGGGAGATTTGCGGTCGTGTGTGTGCGATGTTAGTTCGAAGATGGCTCAGCGATCAGTGCGAGTATTTCAGCATCCTCTCTCCAGGCTGAGATACAAGGTTTTAGCTAAGCCGGGCTCCGAGCAGGTTGCGGGCATCTTAGGCAAACGAATCCGGTTCAGCCGAATCGGTTACAGGATCTTGAGTCATTCAAAAAAGAAACATTGATAAGAGGGTAGACAGTTTATCGAAACGCTAAATCTATTCAGCTGATATTCAAGTATTCATGGTCTTCATTAACCCGGTGGTTCAAAGGCTGTATTTTAGGCATAGCCAAAGCTTACCTTCGCTGTTTAGGTTTTCTGTTTTTTGCGTTTCGTGTCCCCGCATTTCATCTAATTCAGCTACCTATTCGTCTATGCCCGTAGAATCCACCTTTAACAAAGATCTCTTTTTTATAATCTTCGGCATTTATATGGCCGGCATGGTCGTATTGGGCTGGTGGGTATCCCGAGGGCAGAAAACAGGTGATGATTTCTTGCTGGGTGGGCGTAAGGTCCCGTTTTTGTTGGTGTTGGGCACTACGATTGCGACGATGGTTGGGACCGGTTCGAGTATGGGGGCTGTTGGTAAAGCTTATGTGCAAGGTTGGGCGGGCGCATTGTTTGCCATCGGGGGTGCTTTGGGATTGTTCTTTCTCGCCAGGTTCTTTGCCGACGTTCGGAAGTATAACTTCATGACGCTCTCCGAGGAGATGTCTTTTTATTATGGAGGGAATCGGCTGATTAAAGGGATTGTTGGAGTCGCCATATTCTTCGCCTCAGTCGGGTGGTTAGGGACTCATATCTTGGGAGGAAGCCTTTATCTGAATTGGGTAGCAGGTATCGATATGACTACGGCGAAGGTTCTGGTGGCGTCCGGGTTCACGATCTATGTGATTATTGGCGGTTACACCGCGGTTGTATGGACGGATACAATACAGGCCGTTGTTCTGTTTTTCGGTTTTATCCTTATGGCTTTTCTTTGTCTGAATAAGATCGATGTCTGGGGTAACCCGGATGTATTATTCAATCCTCAGTATTTTACGTTTCTGGGGTCCGGGCAGATACTGGGTTCAATCACGGTAGTTATCAGCATCTTTATCAGTGTGGCGACCGTTCCGTCGTTTCGGCAGCGCATTTATTCGTCGAAGGATAAGAGGACGGTTCAACGCAGCTACTACATCTCAGCGTTATTATATCTGTTGTTTGCAATCATTCCGGTCATCGTCGGCATAACGGCCTACAATCTGATTCCTGAAATTCCGAAGCCTGACCAGGCGTTTCCAGAGCTGGTAACCAAGATTATGCCAGTGAGTATTGGGATCATCGTCCTGATCGCAGGTTTGAGTGCCGTCATTTCGTCCGCAAGTTCCGACGCGATTGCCGGGACATCCATTTTGTTGCGCGATATCTTTATCTTGCTAACGGGAAAGATGCCTCCGAAAGAGCGTGCGATCACTTACTCTCGTTACGGAGCGATGATCACATCGATGTGTGCGGTGCTGTTTTCGATGCTATCTGACAATATTTTCGACTACATCAAGGACATGGTCGGTATTGTTATGAGTGGAATGTTTGTGTGTGCTGTGTTTGGGAAATTCTGGAAACGCAGTACCTGGCAAGGTGGAGTCGCTGCTTTAATAACGGGTTCTGCAACGGCGCTGATCGTAATCTTCGTTCCGGAGTGGAAGGCATTTTTTGGGGGCGTAACCATCCCATCGGTTGTGGTTTCTTCGATCTTCTGTGTGGTTGTGAGCTTGATAACTCCGCCCAATACGATCACTGATGAGGAAGCGCTCGCGTCTCTGGAAAAAGAACGAGAAGTGTTCGAAGCGTAAGACGCATTCTTGAGCGGCAAAATCTGAGATCTGTCATTCGTTCAAGATTGACCTGTAATTGGTAAAATAGGGTATTGTGGGGATTTAAATTTCCTGCCCTTAATAT
>CALGUT010000685.1 GCA_937920335.1 uncultured Opitutales bacterium | reverse complement strand
CGTCGTGCTCAGCTTGATCAATTTTTCCGGCCGCCATCATCCCAGCCGCCTCGTTGGCAGTTTCAATATGAACAGATCGTCCACTCAAAGCGCATCCGGCACGAATGGTTCCACCGTGCATGAGCACAACGGGAAGGTCTTTTAACCAAGAAGCCGCCAATAAACCACCAGCCACGGTCTTATCACAACCGGTAATAATAATAACCGCATCCGCACAATTGATTTCTACCTGCTGAACAATAGATGATGCAAAAATCTCCCGAGAAAACAGTGAGTAGCCCATCGCCCCCAGTCGGGGCTCCTTTTGATACTCGTGTCCCATCGCAATCGCATCCGTAACCGCTGCGACCGGCTCAATAGCAGCAATCACTCCTTGGGTTTTCCAAAGATGAGAGGCCATTTCCTCAGCCAACTTCTGATGGTGAAGATTGCAGAGGTTCGTTTCTCCACCTCCATACGCGATTAAAACGGTCGGCCCATTATAATCCGGCGTATACTCGGCATCATCACCTCCACGGAAATCAGTGCGCACTGCCTGACGCATCCAGCCGTGCCACATAGCGGCTGGACAACCACCTATGTTACGAAAAAAGTCACTACGTTTTGGTTTACTCATAACAGGGTATAGAAATATTTCGGATGGCTATTCCGAGCTTAACCTTAGGAAGAAGCCTAGTCGATACGACCTTCGTCATATTCGATCATGTCAGCAAAGCATTTAATGTCTTTTCGGTCAGATACACCCATGTGATCACGCGATTTCTGCAGGGCGACCTGCCCCTCTTCACTCATACCCATCTGAACTACTTTTCGATTCCAGATATGCGGTTTTGTGTCTTTAGGAAATATCGCTCGCAGACGCTCTGTAATCTCTTCGTCCGAGGCCGAGGTCTTAACAATCTCTACCACATCCTTCGGATCGACTCCGAGGTGCAAACAAAGAAAGCCATCAAAGCCGCGTTTAAAATTGCGTTGATATCCCTTGGGCAACTCATCTTTGAGATGGAGCCTAATCTTGGCTATAAAGCGTGGTAAATGAAGTACTCCGAAAGCCGGGTGTGGTAAATACGGAGATGGTAAGTCAGCGGTATCATTGGGATCTCTCATGAACTATTTGCAGCAGTCAAAAACGGAGTTAGGAACGGAACAGAATGCTTTCCCGTCCGACCAACTTTGTGCAAGCCACAAATCCGATCGCTGCAAAAGAAATCAACGAAACGTAAACAACGACGACCGGTCCCCATGGGACGTTGCCCGAAAAAATTGCCTTTGAAGCTAGGGAAATATTCAAAATAGGAATCAATGCCGTTACGTAGCTAAGCTTCACCCAGGGCATCATGCCAAATACCAGAGGAAAGATAATAACCGCAACCATAGGTGAGATAATACTCTGGGCTTCTTTGAAACTCTTGGCAAAGAAGGAGAGCGTAAGCAAGGACGACGCAAAGAGAATGGTAAGCGGCAATAATAGTGAGAAAAACAAGATAATGTTCAACGGTTGAAGCATCGGCCCAATAGTCGATGCAAATTCGCCAATCATCGAGCCCATTGATAACATGGCGAACCCCATACTGGTCAGTGACAGGCCAGCAGCAAACAGGCCCGAGCAGATAATCAAGAGAAGCTTACCCATCAAAATATGCGTAAGCGGAGCAGACGACGTTAAAAGGGTTTCCAAGGTGCCACGTTCCTTCTCCCCGGCCCCCAAATCGATGGCCGGATACATGGCACCCGTAAAACAGAGTATGATAAAAATGTAGGGAATAAAGCCACCGACCGCCTCGCCTATCTGTTCTTGCTGAGTAGCCGTGTCTTCGAAAGAAACGTCCACGGGGTTTATGAAATCCATCGAGTAACCGAGGCTCTGTATTCGTGATTCCCTTACTTCCTGTCGATAGTCATTCACCACGCTCATAATGCGACTGCGCATAATCCCCCCGTTTCCGGTCGAGCGGTAGTACAAGGTCATCTTACCAGCACCCGCACCCTCCAATGCCTCCGCGAAATCTGACTCGAAAACAATAACGGCATCTATCTTTGTGTTTTCGACCTGATCAAAAGGATCCACGTCGCCTTCCAAATCGGTCACCGTAAACCCTTCAGTTTCCCTGAGTGCGGATACCACGGCGTTTTCTGGAATGGGTTGAACCAAGCCAATAATCACCTGCTTATTCTGAGCCTTTCTGACTTCCTTGATCGCAAAGAATCCGAGGCCACCGAAAATAACCGGAAAGATAAACATGGGGATCACGATCATCGAAATGATCGCCCGTCGATCTCTGATGGTATCGAGACCTTCTTTCTTAAACACTGCCCAAATCGTTTTCACTCGGCGCCCTCCAGAATCGAGATGAATGCATCTTCCAGCGTATGTTCACCATGCTCTGCCTTAAAATTCTCGAAAGTGTCATTGTAGCAGAGTTTGCCTTTGTGAATCACTCCTAGATCATCACTGAGCAAACTCACCTCACCCATGATATGGGTTGAGAATATTATCGTCTTTCCGATCGTCCGGCACTCACGTATCCAGTCGATGATCGTTCTTGAGGCCAGGATATCCAACCCATTGGTCGGTTCGTCAAAGATAATTACCTGCGGATCGTGCATGAGGGTTCGCGCAATAGATACACGCTGGGTTTGCCCCATCGACAATTTTCCCACTCTTCTATCAGCAAAGTCTCCGATATCCAACCGCTCGATCAATTCATCGATACGCTTCTGAGCGACGTCCGGTTCTACACGATGAAGCTGCCCGAAGTATTTGAGTGTTTCACGAGGAGTCAGCCGATCATAGAGTCCGGTAGATCCGGTTAGAAAACCCAACTGGGAGCGCGCCTGACGAGGATCCTTATTAATGTCGATTCCCGCGACTTTCACCGTCCCCTCCGAAGGTTTCAGCATGCTCGCAATTATGCGTAAAGCAGTAGTTTTTCCTGCACCATTGGGTCCCAACAGGGTATAAATCCTTCCTGGTTGGCAGGAGAAAGAAACTCGATCCAAAGCATGGAAGGTCGTCTTGGGCGCCGTTCGATAGATCTTTTGCTTCTTCGATTCGGCTTTCTTGAATATTTTGGAGATACCTTCTACTTCGATCATGTCAGGAGGCGTGTCAGGCTTGGTGATTGGATTTAAAATGCAATGGAGAAATTACTGCTGAACAGGCACTAAGCGAAACTGGAGTGGCTTTAGACTGGATTAGAAGAGAAGCGTTCGTCTTGATACAAACCATGAAGTGCCATCGACTATTCAAAGCACCATTATTTATCTTTAGTTTACTAATTCTGCTGAGCGGATGTGGACCCAAAGAGTCTGCGGTGGAGCGTGCCAACCGTGAAGGTATATTGCTTCGCGGGAACGCCACGGAGCCGAAGACTCTCGATCCCCACGTTGCGACTGGCGTACCAGAGAATCACATAATCACCGCCTTAATGGAGGGACTAATCGCGTATCACCCGACCGATAACACCGCTATCGAACCGGGAATGGCTGAAAGCTTTGAAACCAACGAAGCAGGTAATGTTTACACATTTCATATTCGCGATGCCAAGTGGTCCAATGGTGATCCGGTAACGGCTCATGATTTTGACTACAGCTACCGACGGGTGCTAACCCCTGCACTGGCCTGCGAATACGTGACGATGCTCTTCGTAGTAAAGAACGCTGAGAAATATTTCAAATCCCACTCAGAACCAATACCCGGCGAAGAGCCTATGGCTTGGGAGGAAGTCGGCATCAAGGCCCTCGATGATAAAAGGCTACAAATCACCCTTAAGGCAGCCATGCCCTACTTTCCGCAAATGCTGAAGCATTACTCCTGGTTCCCCGTTAATCCCCGCGTGATCGAGGAGCATGGCGGAATCTCGAGTCGCAATGGACAATGGATGCGAGTGGGCAACCACGTCACTAACGGCCCCTTCCGGCTCAAAGAGTGGAAAACCAACCAGATTCTCGAAGTGGAGAAAAACCCGGACTACTGGGACGCCGACAACGTGAAGCTGAACGGTATCCGTTTCTTTCCCATAGAAAGCGCAGACACCGAAGAGCGCCTGTTTCAGGCAGAGCAGTTACATCTGACTTACATGGTACCGCTCCATAAGCTCGATCTCTATAAGGCTGAAAACCCAGAGTTACTCAGACTCGATCCCTATCTCGGAAACTATTTTTACCGCGTCAATGTTACACAAGGCGGTCCCCTAAGCGACAAACGCGTGCGACGGGCTCTCGCACTTTCCATTGACCGAGAGTCTCTCACAAACAACACCCTGAAAGGCGGACAAACTCCGGCACACAATTTTGTCCCTCCCGGGATCAAAGGCTATCCTACCAACGAATTCTTGAGTTACGACCCCCAAGAAGCCCAGCGCCTGCTTGCTGAAGCGGGCTACCCTGGAGGGGAAGGCTTTCCCACCTTTGAAATCCTTTACAATACTCGAGATGACCACAAAACGATCGCCGAAACTATTCAGCAAATGTGGAAGCAGACCTTGGGTCTAAACGTGCAGATCATTAACCAGGAATGGAAGGTATACCTCGATGCCCAGTCGAACCTGGAGTACGACGTCAGCCGTGCTGGCTGGATCGGCGACTACGTTGATCCCTACACTTTCCTTGAAATGTTCACCACTGGTAATGGAAATAATGATACGGGTTGGTCCAATGCCCGCTACGACGAAATCATTAGAACCGCCCCCCTCGCAGGCGACGACATCAAACGATTTGCCATGCTTGAGGAAGCAGAGGCCATTCTGATGGATGAGCTACCGATACTACCGATCTACATCTACACCTTGCCATATCTGATTCATCCATCTCTCAAAAACTGGAACCCGAAGCTTCTGGATAACCGGAATATGAAGTACATTTGGCTTGAGCAATCGGGAGAGTGAGTAACACTTTTTGTTAGCAATAGGTCTTCAGAAGGACTTGAGGCGTTCTCCCAACCATGTTTAAATTTATTCTCATACGACTGCTCCAGCTTATACCGGTGCTGCTCGTAATCATTACGCTGACCTTCGCAATGGTTCGAAGTGCTCCTGGTGGTCCCTTTAGCTCAGAGAGAAAAATACCAGAGCATATTCTTGAACAACTCAACGAGCATTACGGCCTCAACGACCCGCTTCACGTCCAGTATTTCAACTATCTCAAGAAGATTGCGCCGAAGAAGCTGGATATAGGCGCGCTATTAAAATTCGACCTCAAGGAGGGCCTTGGAACCGATTTGGGGCCGTCCACCCGCTATGAAGGCAGGACGGTTAACGAGTTAATTGCAGAATCATTTCCCGTGTCGTTCGTGCTCGGTTCCTTCGCCATCTTGCTCGCACTAGTGATCGGAATTCCAGCAGGTACCATCGCCGCGTTGAACAAGAATTCCGCTATGGATTATGGGCCGATGTCGATGGCCATGTTTGGCATCTGTCTACCTTCGTTTGTTCTGGGACCTATTTTCGCTCTCATATTTGGACTCTGGCTCGACTGGTTTCCCGTTTCCGGATGGCGTGCGATCGGCGGTTTCCACTGGACTGAAAACATTCCCTATCGCGTCCTTCCAGTCGTCACCCTCAGTCTGTATTACGCAGCCGGTATCGCCCGACTCACTCGCGGCGGTATGCTCGAGGTCCTGAATCAGGATTACATTCGAACCGCTCGTGCCAAGGGTCTGAGCACCACAATGGTTACCATCAAACACGCTCTACGGGCAGGTTTGATGCCAGTGATTTCTTATTTAGGGCCAGTTATGGCGGGTGTACTTTCGGGTTCATTCATCATTGAGATGATATTCCAGATCCCCGGACTCGGTCGTCACTTCATCAATGCGGCTCTCAACCGCGACTACACGCTTGTTCTCGGAACTGTCCTCTTCTACGCGGTGCTCATTATTATGCTCAACCTACTGGTCGACGTCATCATGGTTCTCCTTAATCCAAAGCTGAAATTTGATTCCTAGATGATCGAGCCGACGACAACTCAGGACGAACCGATCGACGAGGAGAACTACTCACTTTGGGGAGATGCCTGGCACCGCCTAAAAGATAACAAACTCGCATTTCTCGGACTGCTTTTCTTCGTGTTCATAGCGATTATTTGCTTCCTATCACCTGTCATATCGCTGGTAACGGGATTAAAATTCGACTATATTCCAGCCGACTCGATTGGAGCTACCGCACCCAGCTTGAAACACTGGATGGGGACCGATGATCTTGGACGAGACCTATTCATTCGTTGTATGTATGGCGGAATGGTATCGATTGGCGTAGGGTTCGCCGCAACCATCGTCTCGATCGCTATCGGAGTCGCTTACGGATCTATCGCTGGTTACTATGGAAAAAAAGTCGATGCCTTCATGATGCGACTCGTGGACATCCTTTACTCCCTACCCTTTATCATTTTCGTCGTTTTACTAACCGTATACTTTGGGCGAAACATCTTTCTGCTATTTGTGGCAATCGGTTGTGTCGAATGGTTGACGCTATCCAGAATCGTTCGCGGCCAGGTTCTCCACCTCAAGGTTCAGCAGTTCGTCGAAGTGGCTCTCACTCTGGGCTCTAAACGCCGGGATATCATTAAAAAGCACCTGATACCCAATGTTCTGGGTCCGGTTATCATCTACTCCACTCTCACCGTTCCTGGTGTTATGCTGCTGGAATCGGCACTCAGTTTTCTTGGACTTGGAGTTCAGCCACCGATGAGTTCCTGGGGCTCACTGATCAAAGATGGAGCTGAAAAGATGGAGGTTTACCCTTGGTTACTCATTTTCCCTGCAGCCTTGTTTTCGATGACGCTG
>CALGUT010000684.1 GCA_937920335.1 uncultured Opitutales bacterium | reverse complement strand
CCCGCGCCCCCGGCTACTCCCAAACGGTTGGCCACCTGCAGTTGCAAAAACGTTTTTTACCACCAACTCATCGAACCGCTCATTCACTTCATCCTTAAGCTCCAAAGCTGCTTTTTCGATCAGATCCACCTTCTCCTGTGTGATTTCAAAGGCAGTGCCAGCTGGCATCTGAAGGGTTATAGTGGTCGTATCGACCGGGATACTTGGAAACGTTCGGTATCCAATACGTTCTCCCAATACCAAGGATAGGAAGATCAGCAGAAAGCCAACGAATACCGAGGCTGAAATGTAGCGGTTTACCAAAGCCCAGTTTAAGACGGGCCTATATATCTTAAGGACGAATCGTTCCAGACCATCGGCAAAAAATCGCTGAAAACGGGTAAACAGATTCTGTTTAGCCTGCGCGTCTCCCAAATGGGTACAGTGCTTCAAATGCGCCGGGAGAATCAATTTTGATTCAATCAGCGAAAAGAATAAAACCGGAATAACAACGATTGGAATATTTGAGAATATACTCCCCATGACCCCGGTCTGCATGGCCAATGGATAGAATGCCACCATCGTTGTTATGACGCCAAAAATAACCGGCGTAGCGACTTCCTGGGTACCTTTGATCGTGGCTTCCAACGGCTTCTCTCCCCGCTGCATATGTTGGAACACATTTTCCCCCGTGACAATGGCGTCATCAACCACGATCCCCAGGGTCGTGATAAAAGCCATTAGGGTAATTACATTAAGACTCACTCCCAAGTAAGGAAGCACCAGGAAGGTTCCCGCAAAGGCAATCGGGATACCCCAGGCGACCCAAAACGCAAGCGTAGGTCTAAGAAAGAGCGAAAGAATAATCGCCACCATGAAGAAACCAATAATCGCGCTATCCATCAAGGTAGAGAGCCGAACACGGATCATCTCCGTACGATCATCCCAATAAGCAAGGTAAATTCCTTCCGGCAGTTGTTTCTGCCGTGTATCAACATAGTCCATCACGGATTCGCCGATCTCCACGATATTCTGTAAACCAGTTCTAAACACATCGATAGCGATTGCTCGCTCACCATTAAAGCGGGCCACGATCGGCGTTTCATCAAAGCCATCCCTCACATCAGCGATATCTCCAAGCTTGATTTGGGTGCCGTCGGATCGAGTGACAATAGTTATAGCCGCATAGTCTTCATAATTGTAGGCCTGTTGATTCGTGCGGAGAAGAATTCGGCCCGTTTCTGTTTTCACGCTACCAGCGGAGAGGTCGACCGATGAAGTTCTTATTGCACGGGTAATTTGGTCAAACGATAGTCCATATTGTTGCAGCGTGGATTCGGATACCTCGATCGCAATTTCGTAAGGTCTGACCGCCTTTAGGGCCGTGAGAGAAATCCCCGGAATATTCGCGACTTCATCACGGATTTGCTCTCCCAACTTCTTGGCGTCTTTCTCACTCAGGTCTCCGGATAACACCACCGTAATCACTCGCTCCTGTCGCGTTAAGAGACTTATTTGCGGTCTTTCTGCCTCAGGCGGAAACGTCCGAATGGTGGAGACACGGTTCGTTACTTCATCCAGTTTTTCACTTAAACTGTAGCCGTCCTCGATCTCGAGAGTAACATTACCATTAGAAGCACTAGCAGTTGCCTGCATCTCTTTGATGCCTTCAATGTCATAAAGGCTTTCCTCGAGTCGGGTAAGTATCGCTTGCTCTATTTCACCAGGTGTGGCACCCGGATAAGCCACCGATACCGAGATCAAACGGAGGTGAAAATCGGGGAGATCCTGAAGTACGATTTTTTGTGTCCCCGCCCAAATACCGCCACCCAGGATTCCAACCATCAAAAGGTTAGCAGCAACTCCGTTACGCGCGAACCATGCGATCAAACCATGCATGCCGTCTTAAAATAGGAACACATTTTATTGTTGATAATTACCATAGAAATACCATCGGAAATTACAGAACAATTAGCCAGCCAAACTTGGTAAATCAAAGACTTAAAATCCCCGCCTACCGACTTGAATCAATGAACGAACACATGCGGATCATACCAACAGCAGCGCCTATGCAGGGCTTAAAGCTTTCTCATTTTCATCATCCTCATCATGAGAACTTTCCTCAATGTCGTATAATTTGAAGAAGACTTGCTTGATATCATCAATAATCAGAAACAATACCGGAACTAAGATAAGCGTAACCGTAGTGGCGAAAACGATGCCCCAGCCCAAGGAAATCGCCATTGGTATCAGAAACGAGGCCGTCGGGTGAGATTCGAACATCAACGGAGCTAAGCCAAAAAACGTAGTCAATGAAGTAAGCAATATAGGTCGAAAACGTCGAACGCCTGCAGTACGAACTGCCTCACTTAAGGGCATTCCATCTTTAATCTTCGAATTCATATAGTGAACCATCACAAGGCTATCATTTACAACGACGCCAGATAAAGCCATCATACCGAAAATAGAAGATTGGTAGAGTCTGGGATCTCCTCCATTCCAGCCAAAGAACTTTGCCATGATTAGGTGTCCCAATACGGCACCCATAACACCAAATGGTATAGCCGACATCACAATCAGAGGCTGAAAATAGCTTCTGAAAGGAATCGCCAAAAGCGCATAGATTACGGCCAAAATAAAATAGATTCCCATGATCATTTCACGATTATTATCGCGCGCTTCCGCAGCCCTTCCGCGAATATCGAATTCCATACCCGGATATTTTGTCGCAACCAGCTCCGGAAGAAACTGTTCTAATACTTCGGTCTCCATTCCGGTGATATCCAATTTCTCCGTATCACCATCCGCATTCACCTGAATGATCCGCTTCCGATCGACCCGTCTAATCGTCGGCATACTTTTCCCAGGAACGACTTCGGCAACGGTATCAAACGGAACCTCCGTTCCATTCGCGGTGCGGATCATCATCCGTGAAAGGGATCCGAGCGACTTTCTATCTTCCTCCGGGTAACGAACCATCACTCGAATTTCGTCGCGGCCCCGTTGAATGCGCTGCGCCTCTGCTCCAAAGAAAGCCGTTCTGACTTGTTGTGCTAAGTTTGACGCCGTAACACCCAGATATTCGGCCTCTGGCTTTAGATCCAATTCGAATTCGTCGTTGGCCCGTTCATATGAATCGCTGATGTCATACAGCCCTTCGAAGGATTTCAGCTTTTGCTGCAACTCGGCCGATGCCGCTTTGAGCATATCTATGTTTGGATGAATCAGCTCGAAGGTCATAGCACCTCCTCCACCACCGCGTTCAAATGAAAACGTGAGTTCCTCGGCCTCAGGAATGG
>CALGUT010000683.1 GCA_937920335.1 uncultured Opitutales bacterium | reverse complement strand
CCAGAAGGTTTGGAAGCGATTCAGAATCTTTTGGATGCTGTTGACACAGACATCCCTGAGCCGACTCGTGACATTGATCAGCCATTCTTGATGTCTATTGAAGACGTATTCTCTATCACTGGGCGCGGAACGGTTGTTACCGGTCGTATCGAGCGTGGAATCGTGAAGGTGGGTGAAACCATTGAGATCGTTGGATTGAGAGATACTCAAAGCACTGTTGTTACCGGAGTAGAAATGTTCCGCAAGTTGCTCGACCAAGGTCAAGCGGGTGACAACGTAGGTGTTCTTCTCCGTGGTATCGACAAAGAAGCTGTTCAACGTGGACAGGTGCTTGCAAAACCAGGAACGATTAAGCCACATACCAAGGGTAAGGCTGAAATCTACGTCCTCAGTAAAGATGAAGGCGGACGTCACACACCTTTCTTCGACGGCTATCGTCCACAGTTCTATTTCCGCACGACCGACGTTACGGGAGATATAAAGCTTCCTAGCGGAGTTGAGATGGTAATGCCTGGTGATAACCTCGGCTTGGATGTGCAGTTGAATAAGCCAATCGCGATGGAAAAAGGCCAACGTTTCGCTATTCGCGAAGGTGGCCGCACTATAGGAGCGGGTCGTATCACTGACATTATCGAGTAATCATTTAACCCTTTCAATTGGGCCGGGAATCCGAAAAACGGGTTCCCGGCTTACCTGTCTAAATTTGTGAATTATTGTAGGACAGTAGCTCAATTGGTAGAGTAGCGGTCTCCAAAACCGTCGGTTGGGGGTTCGATTCCCTCCTGTCCTGCCAAATTTAAAATCATGAAAAATCCATTCCGCAGTATCAGAATATTTTGGAGCGAAACCATCACCGAGTTGAAAAAGGCCACTTGGCCGACCCTTCGTGAACTTCGCGAGTCGACTGTGGTGGTGCTTGTTGCGATCGTATTACTTGGTGCATTTATCGGGATCGCGGATTTTTCTCTCTTTCAAGTAGTTAACCTCTTCACAGATTGGGTGCGCGGTTAATGGATACTGATACAACTGATACGACACAGTCCAAAGCGTACTGGTATGTCCTCCAAACTCTCTCTAACAAAGAGAACCAAGCTAAGATATACTTAGATAAGTATAAAAAGCAGGAAGAGATGGAGGAGTTTCTCCTTGATGTACTCCTGCCCACCGAAACGGTCTCTGAGGTAAAACAAGGTAAGAAGACCAGCAAGACCCGTAAGCTTTATCCCGGTTATGTGTTTGTCCACATGCGTCTTTACGATGAAAACGGAGTGCTTCTTAATAAGCCTTATTATTTTATAAAAGGGGCGACGGGAGTGATTGGATTTGTTGGCGGTGAAAACCCAAGTGCGCTCAAGAAAGAGGAAATTGATAGAATTATTGCACATGTTGAGGACGCTGAAGGTAAAGAAGTACCTAAAGTATCTCACGAAATTGGTGAAGAAGTTAAGATCACCGATGGGCCTTTCCTTAATCTTAACGGAAAAATTGACGAAATAGATCCAGATAGAGGAAAACTGAAAGTTTCGGTTTCCATATTTGGACGCTTTACACCTGTCGAACTTGAATACTGGCAGGTGGAAAAAAACACTGATTAAAGCTAAATGGCTAAGAAAGTAACAGGAACTATACGTTTACAGCTCCCTGCTGGCGCGGCTAATCCCGCACCTCCCGTTGGACCTGCTTTAGGTGCAGCTGGGGTTAATATTATGGGGTTCTGTAAAGAGTTTAATGCAAAGACCAAAGATCAAGCCGGAACTATTTTCCCGGTAGTGATCACAGTATATGCTGACCGGTCTTTCACCTTCATACTTAAGTCTCCTCCTGCCGCTGTTCTCTTGAAGAAGGCTGCTGGACTGGCGAAAGGTTCAGGGGTGCCAAATCGTGAAAAAGTGGGTAAGGTCACGCGCGCCCAATTGCTCGAAATCGTAAAAACTAAACAATCCGACTTGAATGCCAAGGACGATGAGGCCGCTATTAAGATCATAGCTGGTACTGCACGTAGTATGGGTATCGATGTTGAAGGTTAATATTTAAAGGAGCAAATTAATGCCTACTCAAAGTAAACGTTATTTAGAAGCATCTCAGACCGTAGATTCTCTTAAGGATTACGAAATTGATGAAGCTATTTCAATCTTGCAGGGTTTTTCTCCTGCAAAATTCGATGAAACCGTCGAGCTATCATTCCGTCTTGGGGTGGATCCTCGGCAGAGCGATCAAATGATTCGCGGAACTGTCTCACTTCCGAACGGAAGCGGAAAAAAGGTGGTCGTTGCTGTCTTCACCGAAGACGAGCAAACGGCATTGGATGCTGGCGCTGACTTCGCAGGCTTGAAAGAGTTGATTGCGAAAGTTCAAGGTGGCTGGATGGATTTCGATGTTGCCGTGGCTACACCAGCAGCGATGAAGGAAGTTCGTTCAATTGCTCGTGTCCTTGGACCGAGAGGATTGATGCCTAACCCGAAGTCCGGAACCGTTACCGACGATGTCGCTAAAGCGATTAACGAAGTTAAAGCGGGTCGTGTGGAATACAAAATGGACAAGACGGCCAACATGGGTGTTCCAGTTGGGAAGCGTTCATTTGACACCGACAAACTCAAAGAAAACATTGAAACGGTTATTCAAGCAGTTGTGAAGGCTCGTCCAACGGGTTTCCGCGGCCGGTTTATCTTGAGTGCATCCGTCTCCTCTACGATGAGCCCTGGAGTTTCTTTGGATACCGCTAAATACATAGAGTCTTAATAGGAGCTGATATGAGAACTGAAAAAAAATACTTGGTAGAAGAAGTCGGATCGCATCTCGATAAGTCAGACTATGTTTTTCTTACGAACTTCGAAAAGATAACGGTTGAAGAGACCGAAGAGCTTCGCAGCTCGTTGGTTGAACAAGGAGCAGAGTTTCACGTCGTCAAAAACAGCATTCTGGATGTTGCCGCCAAAGAGCGCGAGTTGCCTAGCCTAGCTGATTGGTTGGCGGGCCCCACTGCTATCGTGGTGGGTGGAAATGACCCGTCAGCCGTTGCAAAGGCACTTCAGGCATTTTTTAAGGCAAAATCCAAGAATGGAGTTAAGGTGGGTGTACTTGGTGACAAGACGCTAACTGAAGACGACGTAAAGATTCTCGCCGACTTGCCCTCAATTGAAGTCCTCAAAGCGCAATTGCTTGGATTGTTCAATAAGCCAGCCACTAATTTGGTTTCTGTACTTAACGCAGTTCCAACGAGTGTCGTTAATGTCCTTCAAGCACGCGCTGATCAGGAGGAAGAAAACTAATCTAAATAATTTCGGATTAATACCGGATACACAAATAACACATTAACCCAAAAGGTAGATTAGGAGATATCTCTTAAACGTTTCCAAACGAAACACTAATCACCAAGGAGTTACCTATGTCTGATATAACTAAAGAACAAGTAATCGATTGGCTTTCTGGCCAGTCTGTCGTTGAAATCTCAGCACTCGTTAAAGACCTCGAAGAAAAATGGGGTGTTAGCGCTGCCGCACCTGTCGCAATGGCTGCTGCCCCTGCCGCAGGTGGAGCAGCAGAAGCTGTTGAAGAGCAAACTGAATTCGATGTTATCTTTGCCGCTCCAGGTGATAACAAGATTGCCTCCATTAAGGAAGTTCGTGCAATCACCGGACTCGGACTTAAGGAAGCAAAGGACCTCGTTGAGAGTGCTCCTAAGCCTGTTAAAGAAGGCGTTTCCAAGGACGAAGCCGAGGAAGTTAAGAAGAAACTCGAAGCCGCAGGTGCTAAAGTCGAAATCAAGTAATCTGATTTACCTTAATAAACTTCTTTCAAGAGACGGATCAGACTTGGCTTCACAGCCGAGTCTACCGTCTCTTTTTGCTTAAACACTGCCCCTAAAAGGTAGTTTCTATTTACAAATACATCGCCATCCCGGTTTAAAAATGTCTGATCGCATAAACTTCGGAAAACTTCAGGAGGTTATTACCGCCCCTAACCTCATTCAGAATCAAATCGATTCCTTCAAGGAATACACGCAGCAGGACAGTGCGCCTTCCAAGCGCAAGCATACCGGCCTGGAAGCTGTCTTTCGCGAGATCTTCCCGATTGAAAGCTACGACGGCAAGTCTGTTTTGGAATATGTGTCCTACAATATCGTAGGTCCGAAGATGACAGAGATGGAGTGCATCAGGGAAGGTGTCACCTATTCAATTTCTCTGTATGTGAAGCTTCGCCTCCGTGAAGAAGAGCAGATCAAGGACGAAGAAATTTATATGGGAGAGATCCCACACATTTCCGAACGTGGCTCCTTTATAATCAATGGCGCGGAACGTGTAGTAGTGAGTCAGCTTCACCGTTCGCCCGGTATCGCTTTTGAGACTGCTCCTCACACCAGCGGTAAATTGCTCCATTCGTTCCGAATCATTCCTGATCGGGGAACTTGGTTAGAAGTTCAGTTTGATAACAACGACCTCCTTTACGTGTTCTTAGACCGTCGCCGCCGTCGTCGTAAGTTTCTCATTACAACACTGCTTCGCGCAATGGGCTACGGTTCAGACGTGGATATTTTGGACTTATTTTACAAGATTCAAAATCTGAATCTCGGTGAAGCGCTCAAGCTGGATAGTGTTAGCCATTTTACGCTAGTAGAGGACATTATCGATGCGAACCAAGGTGTGGTTCTTGCACGTGCGTTTGAACCGTTGACAAAAAGCATCATTCGTCAGTTCGACGAATCAGATGTTTCTGACATCCGTGTCATTGATACGTCTGTTGATGAAGGTGCCATTGTCCGTGCGATTAAAAAAGACCCTACTCGCAACGAAGAAGAAGCACTCAAAGAAATTTATAAACGTCTCCGACCTGGTGAACCTCCCACAACCGCCAACGCAAAAGCGCTTCTAAAACGCCTGTTCCAAGATCCAAAACGTTATGACTTGGGCCGCGTGGGCCGTTATAAGATCAACCAGAAGCTTTCGCTCAGCACCGATCTCGAAATGCGGATCGTCATGGTTGAGGATATCGTAGAAGCAACGCGTTACCTGATAAAGCTCA
>CALGUT010000682.1 GCA_937920335.1 uncultured Opitutales bacterium | reverse complement strand
GGTGTCGTTGCGCGTGTAGGTGCGTATGGTGTCAATGTTCTCGTGGCCAGAGTCTATGGACAAAAATATCAACGCTGCGAGTTTTTGCTCAGTACCAGGAGGTGCATTGACCCAGGGGACGAATCGTCGGTCGCCAATAGGGGGTTGTCGCAGACCAAAGGAAAAGCCATCGATCATATCAAGGTACTCATCACCCGCCCAATTGTAACCGTAGTTCTCCACGAAATCGAGGGGGTAAAGGAATTGGTGCGGAAATGGAGACAGGGCGATCGATCCATTGTCAGAGCTGAGTGCGAGTGAACGGTAACGGGTTTGGTAAACGCGGGCGGTTTGTTTCCCCACCTCTGCTGCCTGTGGGTTGTCGAGTGAGTCAATCCAGTTGAGGCGAAGTCCCGCAGTGTCAGCTTTGCTTAGCCCGGCGTGATAAAGCATTGCTGTCGCTGGACGCTGTGTGGTTACGCGCGCTTCCATCTGGATAAACGGGCTACCATGATACATTACTAAGTTAACCGTACCCGAGAAATGGTGACTGCTTAGACCATCGAGTGTTATAGTCGCCCGGTTGCCCGTTGTAGAAACCGAAATCCTAGTAGGGTTGAATTGTGCTTTCTCAACAGAGTAGGGACGGGTTGGGACACGATCAAAGAATACCATCCAGCCGTCGTCCCGTTTCTCCAGGTCGCGATCTCCCACCCAAAACAGGTAGTGCGGATCGAGGTCCTCCATAATGATTGTTCCGTCCAGGCCGATGGATTTGATGATAGGCGTAAGCCTCCGACCATCTCGCAAGTAGTCCACTTGTAGTTCGAGTGATCCTTTGCCGTCGGGTGTGTCCCAGTCGAAATAGATTCCGTTCTCGGTTGTTTTCAGCCCAAAGCCATCGGCTGGATCAAAGCCGGATTGATCGATCTCTATCGCAGTGAGTGCAGCGCTTGCGAAAAGAGGAAAGATAAATGAAAGGAGTCTCATGGGTGTTACTTGTAGGGATGATGTTTTGAAAACTGCGTTAGGTAGTTACGCCAGTCTCCTGCTGTGGTGATCACGCCCGCTTTTTCCCAGCCGAAGCCGCCGTAGTGTGAGATTCGTCCGTTTATGTCGGTCGGGGTTATCAATATCACGTGGCTGCGATCATTTTCGTAGCTGGTGATGGTTAGAGTTTTTGCCTTCGATGCGTCCCCCAGAATCACGCCAGTACCCAAGCCACTTTGGCCATAGGTTTCCCAGGCTCCTACCCAGCTCCCATCCTTACTATAATTGGGCATGGTCTTTTGATTGTGTGTGGTGACGCCAGCGGCGACGTTTACTTGGGCGGGCTTCCCGTCGATAAAGATCTGACTCTCGGCTTTGAAGAGCTGGGACTCGGCCACTAAGGTAAACCTGCGAGTTTCGGTGATAGGTTGTGGAAGCGCTTCCCAGCCGTATTTGACTTCGAAGACGGCTTCGTCCGGTCCGTTTTTAAGAACCCGGTATTCCTGAAATACGTTCGAGAGGTGCATCTGCCCATCCATCCAAAGGGCGAGCCCACCGCAACCGAGTGAATCGTTTACGTTGTAAGGATCGTAGCCCTCACCATGATCTTTGTGGTAGGACTGTCCTTCTGTGGCACCCTGGTACCACTTGTCGATGATGGGGTAGTCAACGCGCTTGAGCCAGCAGTCGATGCCGCTGTTCTCTTTGGAGTCCTTGAGTGCGGGGCCATAGATGCGAAAAGCGACTTTATCGTTTTCGAATGCAAAATCGTCCTTGCGTTCCGGAACGAATCGAGAGGCGGCAAACCCATCGTTTGCGGGCAGCACGTTTGTTAGACAGATCAGGCACAGGGATGCCCAACCAGTGAACCAGAGCATTTTGGGGGATATCATGGTTTTGATTGAGGTCTTGGAATCGAAATTGTAACTAGAATGAAAATGTTACCAGAAGAAACGAGTGTTCCAGACGCGCTGCTGAACTATATCGAAGGTCTTAAGACTCACGATATCGATTTGATCGCATCTACCTTTGCCGAGAGCATTCAGTTTGTAACGCCGGTGCGATCGATGGAACGGGAACAGATACTTGATTTTCTGTCTGCTCTTTATCGAGGGTTTCCGGATTGGAGCTATGATCATGATACGCCCGTCTTTGAAGGAGGCAATTCCTACGCTGTGAAATGGCGGCAGGGTGGAACGCATACTGGACCGTTAGCATTTTCTGGGTTCGATGGAGTCGAGCCGACCGGCAAATCCGTCGTTATTCCTGAACATTTCTTTCGTTACCAGGTCGTTGATAATCAATTGGCGGAGATTCGTCCGGATCCCATTCCGGGAGGAGCGCCGCGCGGCATCTTTGAGCAGATCGGAGTCGTGCTTCCGCCCCTTTGAACGCATGAATCTGAGAACTTGCATTTCGCTCCTGACTTCTGGATGGACTTTGATGTTCGTCTGTCACGGGACCGATTTATCGGCTCAACCTATCGATGGGCGACTTCACAGTCTGCAGATGGGCGAGGGATTGGATTTGTTTAAATCCACGGTTCGTCCGATACTAGTTGAGAACTGTTTCAAGTGTCATGGCGGAGAATCGATCGAAGGAGATCTGGATATTTCGAATCGCGAATCACTGCTGGCAGCTGGAGTGATTCGTGGGAGTGGGGTGGACCGTCCACTGTTGGATGCCATTCATCATCGGTCCGAACCCTATATGCCCAAGGAAGCGGACAAGCTCTCTGATAGCCAGATCGCTGCTATTGAACGATGGATCGAATCGGGCGCTCCCTATGATCGTCCCCTATTGGACGAGGTGGGAATGGTCGAGCGGGTGGGCAAGACTATCTCTGAAATGGATCGGAACCACTGGGCCTATCGACCGTTGGTTAGGTTAGGTGTCCCGCAGATCGCTGGCGACTTATGGTCATTGAATGTTATCGACCGTTTCATCTATGCAAAGCTACAGGACGCCGATCTAAAGCCGAGCCAACGGGCACCCGGCCGGACGCTACTTCGGCGTGCTTATCTCAATGCGATTGGCTTACCGCCGTCGATTGAGCAGGTCGCGGATTTTGTGAACGATTTTAAAACAGATGCTTATGAACGCGTCGTAGACGATTTGCTCGCCTCTCCGCATTATGGCGAACGCTGGGCGCGTCATTGGATGGATATCGCGCGATTCGCGGAGAGCAGTGGCTTCGAAATAGATTTCGATCGTCCCTATGCCTACCATTACCGGGATTTTCTTATTAAAGCCTTCAATAGTAATATGCCCTATGATCAGTTTATCCAATGGCAGGTCGCTGGCGATCAGTTGGATCCGCAAAATCCTCTTGCCTGGATGGCGACCGGTTTCCTGGGAGCTGGACCATTCCCGTCTGTGTTAACCGAACGCGAGTTTGAGTCAGCGCGCTACGATGAGTTGGACGACATGGTTAGTACGCTCGGTACTGCACTATTGGGTACGACGATTGGTTGTGCGCGGTGTCATGACCATAAACACGATCCCTTTACGACTGAGGACTACTATTCGTTGGCATCCGTATTTACCAAGACGGTTAGGACCTATGTGGACGTCGAATCGCTAAGGCCTCAGACTGGACCGGCCGATGAGTTTAGCCTGTCTTCGTTAAACTTACTGCAGAAACAGTGGCAGCAATATGAGGAGAAGGTGCTCAATCAAGCTTTCGAATCCTGGTTGGCTGCCGGAAAGTTCGATCTCCCTCTCGAACGGTGGCTCGTTCTGAAACCGGAAAACCTTACCTCCATGGATGGTTCCACATTGGATCCGTTGTTGGATGACTCGGTATTGGTATCTGGTAGGAATCCTGAGAAAGAAACGGAGGCGCTGATTTTCGAATTTGAGACCGGTTTGCAAGGACTAACCGGTCTCAGAATGGAAACACTGACTCATCCAAGTTTACCCAATCAGGGTCCGGGGCGGGATCACGAGGGAGGGTTTACGATCAGTAACGTCGGAGTATTTGTTCAGGAGAATAGTATCCGTAAGGCGGTTTGGAAGCCAGTGGAACTAGTATCGGCCGAAGCTACCTCGCAAGAAAATGAAACGTCACTGAGCGCAGGCGCTGCTATCAATGGAGTGTCGCAGGGCTGGTCGATTGACCTCGATGGATTTGGAAATGACCAGGCCCTGGTCATTAAATTCAAGGAGCCGATTGGCTTTACGGCAGGCACCCGGATTCGGATAACGGTTTCCAGCGGATACAACCTGCAGCAAATGGTGGGGCGACCTCGGTTTTCAGTGACGCATGATCCGCGAGTTCCACTCATCTTGAGTGAAGGAGTTCCGGCTCTGGCTTACGAAGTGTTGCTGCAGTTACTGGTGGGCAAATCGCCGGAAGAATTGAATGAAGCTGTGCGAATCGCTCTGCGGCAATGGTTTGCCCGCAC
>CALGUT010000681.1 GCA_937920335.1 uncultured Opitutales bacterium | reverse complement strand
CACTAACGATAATAATGGGCCTCTAGCCTCTTGCACTTGTTAGTTGAATCTGCGTCATCCTATATTTTCAGTATCCTCCTTCTGTGTACCTTAAACTTAAGCGCCACGGTTTATTACGTGTCTGCGACAGCCGAGGAAGGAGGCGATGGTTTATCCTGGGAAACCGCATTCAGGCACCTGCAAGATGCCATCAGGAAAACAAAGATTGATCTGGAAGATGAGATTTGGGTAACCGCAGGCACCTACTATCCGGACGAAGGGACCAATGAGGTTGATGGTGACCGGACTGCCACTTTTAGATTAAAACGAACCACCACACTATACGGGGGATTCGCCGGGACGGAATCCAGTCCGGCCGAACGCAATCTGGAGCTAAATGAAACGATCCTGAGTGGTGAGATCTCCGCTGATAGTGCCTTATGGTCACTCCACGTATTAAAAATACCGAATGCCAATCTGGACGGTTTAACGATCATGAGAGGCAATGCAAACGGTGCTGAGAGCCCTGACAACGAGGGCGGCGCAGTAGATGCATCCGGAGAGATTACCGCACGGAACATTCATTTTAAGGAAAACCGAGCTGTATTCGGGGGTGTAGCGTTTGGCGGAACGTGGACGATCAGCAACAGCATTTTCACGGACAATCAGGCGACTCAGGAAGGTGGCGTAGGCAGAGTAGGAATCTGGAACATTAGCAATAGCCTATTCGAAGGCAACTCAGCGCCCCTGGGTGGCGTCGCTTCTAGAGGCACTTGGAATATCAGTGACTGCGTGTTCACCGCAAATTCAGCAACCGAGGAAGGTGGGGTAGCCAGCACGGGTGTCTGGACGGTAAACGATTCCGCATTTGATGGGAATTCAGCTCCCTTAGGCGGGGTTTCTTCCAGGGGAACCAGGACGATAACCAATTGCACATTTACAGCCAACTCATCCACCGGCTCTGGCGGCGTGGCATTTACAGGAACGTGGAGCGTAACCAGTAGCCTTTTCACCGGCAATACAGCCGACATCGATGGCGGAGTCGCCCACCTGGGAAACTGGACGGCGATAAGCTCCATCTTTGTGGAAAACAATGCAACCGGGCTCGGTGGTGCGGAAGACGTTCCAGCTGGGCGTGGTGGTGTGGCAAACAACAGCAACTGGACCGTAGCCAACGGCCTATTCGTCGGAAACTCGGCAGAAGACCGAGGAGGCGTGGCACGGGGAGGTACCTGGACCGTTACCAGTTCTACGTTCTTAAACAACACAGGAACCGTGAACGGGGGCGTTGCCAGAGGAGGTACCTGGATGGCGACCAATAGTATTTTCCAGGGAAGTGGTAACAACTTACTCCCCTTGGAATTCACCAATTCTGCCATCTATGAAGAAACACCTACTCCTGATAAGCCAAGAGCCTACAACTTAATTGATGTCGAATGGACGGTCGGTGACATCGGCGAGGGGTTCATACTGAGCGGTGACCCGCTTTTCGTAAATGTCGATGATCCCGACGGACCCGATGACACCTGGGGAACCCTGGATGACGGTCTGCGGCTCGATACGGGTAGCGCGGCTATTGGATTCGGAACCGACTCCTTCCTGTTTGCTGATGACCTGGATATCGACGGTGACGAGGACTTGACGGAACTTCTGCCACTGGATGCAGCAGGTGTCGCAAGAATTTTGAACGGTAGCCTCGACCTGGGCGCTTTTGAATACGTTGATCCTCCCTTTAGTTTAGTAACTATCGTTTCACCCGGCTCTGGCGGTACGGTGAGTGATAGCGGAAACGGGGGTTACGAAGAAAATGAATTAGCCATCATTGAAGCAACGCCTGCTGAAGGATTTGCCTTTGAAGGTTGGGAAGGCGACGCTTCAGGGTCGGATAATCCTCTAGAGCTACTGATAGACTCAAACAAGACGGTGACCGCTATCTTTGTAGCTGAATATCCGTTATCGACGACTGTCAGTCCTGAAAACTCTGGATCCATATCCGAAAGCGGAAATGGTCTATACCAGGACGGTGCAGTCGCTACCGTTGAAGCGGTCCCAGAGGCCGGTTACGTATTCCATCAGTGGGAGGGCGATCTCACGGGCACTGACAATCCCGATGACATTACCATAGACGGCGCGAAGTCGATCACCGCTGTATTCAAAAAACAATTCACGCTTACCGCTGCGGTAAATCCCGGTGGCACTGGAACGGTTAGCGACTCCGGGAATGGGAATTATCTGGAAGGTGACACAGCAACCATAGAGGCAAGTCCAGCGGAAGGTTACCAGTTCGTTCGTTGGGAAGGTGATGCCTCCGGTAGTCAGAATCCTCTGAATATCACGATGGATACCGATAAATCAGTCGTCGCGATATTCGCAGAAACGATCATCCCCATTTATACCCTAACCAAGACTGCCAGCCCTGCCGAATCGGGCACCATTACTGACAATGGCGACGGTCAATATCTCGAAGGCGACACTGCGACCATCGAGGCGTTTCCAGCATTCAGCTATGTCTTCGATTACTGGGAGGGTGCCGCAACCAGTGACTCTAATCCCGTAGAAGTAGTCATGGATGAAGATAAGGAAATCACGGCTGTTTTCGTGAAAAATGTTATTCCGGTAGTGACCTTAACTAAAGTCGTCGATCCATCAGAAACTGGCAGTATCACTGACAGTGGCGACGGCCTGTATCTTCAAGGGGATATGGCAACTTTGGAAGCGATCCCCAAAGCGGGTTTCCTATTCGATCGGTGGGAAGGTGGAGCAACAGGAACCGAAAACCCCATTGATGTAGACATGACTTCCAGCAAATCAGTAACGGCTATCTTCGTGGAAAACCAGGGGGCCAGCTTGACTCTCAAAACCATCGTTAACAACGATGCGGGGATCATTACGGACAGTCAGGACGGCGTCTATTTCCTGGGAGACGTCGCAACCGTTGAAGCACTCCCTATAGAAGGTTTTGCTTTTGATCGATGGGAAGGTGATTTAATTGGAAGCGAAAACCCAACTGACTTGATCATGGATTCCAACAAGTCGATAACGGCCATTTTCGCTGCAAAGAAAACACTTATCACAGCTGTGACCCCAGAAGGAGCTGGCACCGTTTCGGACTCGGGCAATGGCCTTTACCTGAATGGACAGTTAGCCTCCATAGAAGTCACCACCGCCCCAGGGTATATCTTTGAAGGCTGGGCAGGCGACTCCGACAGCGATGAGCCTTCCATAGACCTACTCATGGACGATAACAAAATCGTTACGGCGAGATTCATTCAAGACCTCAGCGATGATGACAACGATGGCCTTACTGCCTATCAGGAGTTAGCCATCTACGGTTCGAATCCTGATAACCCAGGCACCGATGGTGACAACATCAAGGATGGCGATGAAGCAGGCACGATATTCGACCCGGCTGTTGATGATACCCCGACGCTTCAACTTCTTGCTTCCAATCCAGAGTTTTTCCTCGGACTAGTACTATCGTCAAACGCGGTTGTACCTGAAATCCTGATCGAAAGGAATGAAACAAACGACTTTACCGTTACGATACAGATCGAAAAAACTGAGGATCTTACAAACCGGGAAGCCCTTGATCTGACAAACGCCGTAATCGACGGTAACAAAATCACAATCACGATTCCTGCGACAGGAGCGGTCGATTTCCTTCGCTCAAGAATCGCAAAGTAAGAAGCTAAGAGTAAGCAAAATCGTAGTACTTACCTATCCTACGACTGATAGCAAGAGCGTTGAAAACCGAATGGACCTCCCTACTCGACGCGCTGGACAGGTCACCCGGCAGGCAAAGCACAGTTAGAAAAAGGTTGGAATTTGATCCATTTCGAGCCAATCCATTGTATTACCGTTACTCAATAAACCAGTTACCCACATATCATGCATAGACGTACTTTTCTCAAATCCACACTGGCAGCTTCGCTCGCTTCATCCGCTACTCTTCGTGCATTCGCACTTTCAGAGAACAATCCCTATCGCAAAAATATCGGAATTCAGCTCTACACCTTGCGCAACCAGATTGCCGAGGACACCGCGGGGACACTCAAAGCAGTAGCGGCTGCCGGCTATAAACAGGTGGAACCCTATGGCTTTCCTAACGCGGACGACATGATCAACGCAGCTAAGGACAACGGAATGGCAGTCAATTCCTCTCACTTTGCCTGGGAGTCGGTCACTGAACCTGACAAATCTGGAACCGTTCCCTTTGATGACATTC
>CALGUT010000680.1 GCA_937920335.1 uncultured Opitutales bacterium | reverse complement strand
TTTTTAATGTAATAGCGGTCCGTCCGGGCAAAAAGTTTCCAATCGAGACTGCGATGAGAATGCCTACGACGATCAGAAAGATCTCGCCAATCGCATAAAGGATGTAGCTCAGGGTTTTTCCCTGTAGCCATTGCTTCTGTCTCACTGCACGCATGAACCTTATCATAACCAAACCTTTTGCTGTATCTCGTGAACAAAAGAGAATAATTATTGAAAAAGATCAATCAGTCTGTTCGCGTTTAAACAATGTTTTCGAGACGTAGTTTTCTTTGTTTAGCTGCAACCACAGCAGCAGGGTATTCGGTGACTAAAAGAGATTGGACTGGAGCCGAGCCAACGCGATACCCTGATCCCGCAATTGTTTCACTAGATCCTCGCTTTGATAAGTATAAAATAGGCAATACTCCCGTGAGGCGGTTATACACAAATCCTAATCGATTGTGGAATGAGGGCTGTGCTTGGAATGCAGTAGGTCGGTATCTGGTTTTCAGTGACGTTCCGGGAGACATGCAGTTAAGATGGCTTGAAGACTCCAACGAGGTCACTGTTTTCAGAAAGCCCAGTGGCAATAGCAACGGCAACACCTTCGATTATCAGGGAAGGCAGATATCATGTCAGCACGGACATAGGCGAGTTGTAAGATATGAGCATGACGGTTCTGAGGTGGTTTTAGCAGACCATTTCGAGGGTAAAAGGCTTAATTCTCCAAACGATGTAGTTGTCAATCGCTCGGATAACTCAATCTGGTTCACGGACCCCACCTACGGAATAACGAGGAGCTACACAGGAACAAAAGCTTCTCCAGAGTTAAGCGAGTCCGTGTATAGGATAGATGCGAAATCGGGTCAAATTAAGCGTGTAACGGATGAGATCAAGAAGCCCAATGGCTTGTGTTTCTCTCCTGACCTGAAAAAGCTTTACATAGCCGATACGGGAGATGGGGAGCACGACATCAAGGTATGGGACGTGGACAACGCCAGTTTGAAAAATGGCAGGCGTTTTGTTTCCATGCATATGGATGGGTTTGATCTCATTGGCCATTCAGATGGAATCAAAGCAGACACAGACGGCAATATTTGGTCAAGTGCAGGGTGGGTTGGAGATGGCTACGATGGGGTGCACGTGTTTGCCCCTGATGGCGACCGCATAGGGCAGATACTGTTGCCGGAGAATTGCGCCAACCTATGTTTCGGCGGAAAAAAGCGTAACAGGTTGTTCATGACAGCAAGCCAAAGCCTTTACGCCGTATACACGGATGCCGTAGGTGCGTATTGATCGCTTTTAATATATCCTACCCGGGAGGCTCAATAGTTTATTCGGTGTGAGCATTTTTGCTCAAATCTCACCCAAATATTTCAGAACAATCCGCTTAAATTAATAGCCAATCCTTTTCAGGAAGGCAAATGCATCCGCCAAGCGAGCGTTGAGAGTGCCGTCGCTGTGGCCAGCCGCCAAAACACGACGGTACTCATGGCTCACCTCGTTTTTGAGTAATGTGCGGTGTAGAAAATACGCACCCCGATCGAGGCCTAACTCGTCGTCTCCTCCTACCTCAAAATATATTCTTAGCCCGGAACTTTTTATTAAGTCGGCATTTTGTCTAGCGATCGATGGTGGGTGGTTTATCCGCCAGTATTTGTGATCAATTGGCTTACCGAATTTCTCCTCGTAGATCTCGTCAGATCGATATTCTCGATCTATCGATTTTACTTTCATAAACTGGTAAGCTGGTTCAATGGCTGGAGCGATCGCCGCGATGGCTCCAAACTTCTCGGGATATTTAAATGCCATTCTGAGACTTCCCATGCCTCCCATCGAATAGCCTCCGATAAGTGTCTTCGCTTCGGTTTTTAATCGATATTTTTCTCTTAGGTGAGGAATAAGCTCCTCCATAATGAAAGTCTCCCATTTTTCTGAGCCGTCTTTGTAGTCCATGTAGAAAGACCTTCGAGCAGATGGTACGGCAACGATCAAAGAGCTGAGATCGTTTTTCGCCCAAAACTTTTCTAGCACTGGCTTGAGTTCCCGATTCAAATAAGAATTATCCTGTCCTCCGCCGTGCAACCAAACGATCAAATGATTTTGATCTTTCTCAAGTTCGAAAACAGGTGGCGTTACAACAGAAACCATCACCGAGTTCGGTACTAATTTCGTATTGATTTCAAAAGTTTCCTCGGAACCGTAAGTGAGAGACGCGAACAAAGAAAACGACAACAGGTTAAACTTTGCGTAATTCATAAAGTCTATGGATTTATAGAGGCAGCACCTAAGCACAATTTTTTTCGGAAGAAGCTGAGGCTTTATTCGAAAACAAATGGGGAGTCTAGGCCTTTAAAGGGGCGTGAGCATTGGCTCGTCCTCCTTCGGCTCCGTTGAGGTTTTTGAGCAGACGACTGACAATGAAAATGAAAGGACAAGGAGAGCTTTGAATGCGAAAACCACAAAACAATGAATGGCAGTTTTGGAGATTATGCAAGAAACCCTGATAGCACGATCATGTTGATTGTAGGTGGAAAATTTGGTACTGTTGAGGCATGGGGAGATCGGTTGTAGTATTCATTCTGTTGATGGTGACAGTCTGCCCTTCGATATACTCGGTGACGATCACGATCTCTGCTCCAAGTAATGACTCGACGACAATAACGGTAAGTGCGAACGGGGCAGGCACGCTGACTAACAGTCCGAGTGCGTGGGATAGCGGAATAATTTCCTCTGAGCTGGAAAACCCGTTCGGTTTACCTTTCGACGGGAATTTATTTTCTGTCTCTGGAAATCTCACAGCATCCAACAGCACAAGTTCCGTTCAGTTAGCTGGGATCCAGATAGATGATGATGGAGCAGGGGCGGTGGACGATTTCGCTCTTGTTTGGAATAGTAATCCGGTATTTGGGGTTTCCGATACCATAACATTCGCAGGTTCAGCTACTTTTAGCTTAACACCTCTGACTACTTTTTCATCATTCAACGTTGGTAATTACGATCTAACCCCATCTGGCGAATCGCTTTGGGGGTTTTTCGATGATGAGAGCGGGCTGTTGACGATTCAGTACTCAGCCGTCCCCGACACAGGGTCCACAGCAGCTCTTCTTGGAGCTGGGGTAGTGGCTCTAGCCTTTGCTAGGCGGAGATTAGGATAAGGGTTCCCAGCCTCAGAAGCCCTCAGGACGACAATTTTTTCTGGGGGCAGTTGATGCTCTTAACCCATCTTTTGATGAGGAAGACTATACTCTTGGTAGCCGGTAAACACGCATTGCGGTGTCATGGAACATGTCTGCTCGTTCATCTTTAGAGAAATTTTTGGTTAACTTCTTGAATTGATTCCAAAGGACTGTGTAGGAACAGGACAGCTTATCCACAGGGAAATTGCTCTCAAACATACAGCGGTCGGGACCAAACTGGTCGATGGTGTAATTGTACCAATCTCGATTGGTCTCGAGCAACTGGTCAGAGGTAGGTGGCTTGTCTCGTTTGTGCCAGTCGTGACCATTTACAATCATTTGCAAGCCACCAAGCTTTGCGACAACGTTCGGGCATTTTGCGAGTTCGGCCACAGAAAGTTTCCATGCGGCAAACACTTCGTCGTGCCGTCCTGCATAGGATTCAACCCCAATAGGCCCACCAAGATGATTGAAGATGATAGTTGTATCCGGAAAGGCTTTAGCAAGGTCGGTCAGGTCATCGATATGGGTATGAAACACCCAACCTTCAAAAGATAATCCATAGGTGCGCAGCTGCGCATACCCTTTCCGAAAATCCGAATCCAAAAGGATACGTTTAGGCAAATTAGCAGGCGTTGATGGCCATCCACCTAGTGCACGGATGTAGGAGCTGTCGCCCCAAGCCGCTCGCTGCCGGATGCCACGAAAGCGCTGCGGACTCGCGGCAATCTGGGCTTCGAGCACCGCAGCAACACGTTCACCAATGCATAGGTTCGCTGCACCAACAATACCCGTTGCGGCCCGCATTTCGCCATAAGCACCGCTTGCACTCATAGCGGCGACACCCTGTACGAATTCTGTCTCGCCGACCACTCTGAATTCTTCAGGGCCATCAGCACGATACATGGCGCTGCACTCCACGAAAACGGTCTGGCGGATGTTGTGATCTCGAGTGTCCTCGATTAGCTCCTCGAGCATATAACGGTCTGCCAGTTGGCTTCGGTCCCACAAATGATGATGAGGATCAATGATAGGAAGCTCAGGCTCAATTGCCGACTCTCTTGTCAGATTCAGCCATTCAGGCTTAGTAATCCAGTTTGGCTCAGTTTCCGCACGCAGGGAGGCCGATAAAAGTCCGGGTAAGGCGATGCCACCTGCTGCGGCCATTCCTGTTCGTTGAAAAAAATTTCTCCGTGTGATTATGCTCATAATAAAATGAAGGCAGAGGCTGGGCTTCAGGGCGACAATTTTTCTGGGGCTAGTTGATTAATACTAACATAGAGGCGGCCTCTTGAATAACCCCCGCCCCCCGTCTTCTTGCATTGCGGCAATACGTATAACGCTCCTGCCTAGGCAAAGCTGGATTATTCAGGTGAAAATTGGTCTATTCTTTAGGTTTGATGGGATTTTATTGTGGT
>CALGUT010000679.1 GCA_937920335.1 uncultured Opitutales bacterium | reverse complement strand
TCGTTGTGGGCTTCTATAGGAGGAAGTAAATGACGGCAGGTCTGTACTTTTGACAAGAGGAGGTAAGTAGAAACTGCCATACCATTAAATGGGTTTGCATTTCCTATAGTTTCAGGCTGGGTGACTATCATTCCAAGTGCTTATCGCCCTGTTCCAGTTTTTCTGGAGAGCGGATTTCGGTGCCGACGGTCTTGTATTTAATTTATAGATACGTGGGGGTCTTCCGCCGTGGAAAGCTGTTTTAATATGGCCAGGTTCTGATCCTTCAAGTCGGTGGTTTCCCATGGCGTAAGCGCCCATTAAAAGTGTTACCGATGTGGCCGGTCTACCTGCTACCGACCGTGCCTCGCCGTAACGCGCGAAGGCGGATGTGCCCGGTCCATACCACCTAAGCGATTGGCTTGTAATAATCGGTCCAGCCTTTTCGGGGCTCTGGTCCGTCGAGGACTGCCTGAGCTCGTGCGTTTCCTCGAACTCGCTTCGTTTTGCGGTCGAAGTCAAAGCTCTCATTCAAATACTGGCAAGCAACTCCGAGATGCAGCAACTGTGTGAGCTCTCCGGAAATGCTAAACGGTGAAGTGGTTTTACCATTACCCAGGCAAGCCTGCACGAAATTCTCCTGGTGGCTCTGAGTCACTCTCGGCTGCTTCACATACTCTGCGTATTCTTTCATGGTCACTCTTGGAAGCAGGTGTGACGGTTTCGCGTGACTGGCCCGGTAAATGGCGAACTTACCATCCTTGCGGTGGAGCAAGGTGGAGCCTGTGTCATCCAAGTTTGGATGCTCGCTCGATCCGTCTTCGTTCTTGTCCCAGTATTGTTCGTCCACAACGGGTTTGGCTCCGTAGCCGTCGGTCCAATCGAGGTCGACTGCGGGTAGGTGTTTCCCGCGCTTCGGAAACTTCATGGATAGCTTGGAGAGTCGTGGAAAAATGATCTGGTTATGGTCCAGCATCTCCAGTTTCTCAACTCGAGCAGGCAGGCCAAGCTTCAGGTAGTCGTGGACGAAATCAAGAATGTGGGCGCCCCAGTCTCCAAAGATCCCGCATCCGTATAGAAAGAAAGCACGCCAGGCCTGAGGATGATATATGCCGTTGAATGGCTTCATCTCAGCCGGCCCACACCAGAGATCCCAATTCAAGGTTGAAGGGATTTCCTGAGCAGTGGGGTACTTCTCTATCCGCTGATCCTTTTCGTAGAACCAGATGCCTGGGTGTTTGAACGGTTTGAAGAAAGCGTCGATCTTGGTGATGTCCTTTATCACGCCGCCCTTTACGAGCTGCTGAAACTGGCTAGCTCCACCAGAGGTGTGTCCCTGGTTGCCCATTTGGGTGACGACCTTGTACTTTTTCTCGGCCTGTATCAACAATTCGGATTCGCGGAACGTATGTGTGAGCGGCTTTTCTACATACACATGCTTTCCGCGACGCATTGCCTCTAGCGCGATTACAAAGTGCGTATGATCGGGTGTAACGACACTGACGGCGTCAATATCGTCCCCCATCGTATCCAGCATTACACGAAAATCGTCAAACCGTCGAACATCCGGGTACGCGGCCAGCGTTTGCGCCGCGCGTTCGGAACTGTAGTAGTCGACGTCTGCGAACGCCACGGGCATGGCATTCCCTTGCTTGCACAAGCTCGTAATCACCGAGTTCGCGCGATTGCCGACACCGACACAGCCGAGATTGAGCCGCTGGCTGGGCGGCACATTGCCTGCCGAATCCTTCTTACCCAATGCCAGATAAGATGGCAAAACGGTAAAACTAAATGCGGATGCCGCTGATTTTCCAAGGAACGTGCGGCGCGAAATTTGGGAGCTCTGTTGCATGGGCTGCTTCTCAATCGGGTTCGTCTTGCATTAGGCCCTGCTTTGCCCACTTGGACAAATGTTTTGTTGTTAAGAAATGAAGGTGTCTCTGGGCTCTATTATTCTTCACTTCGTTTGTAGATGTGGCGCTTAGCTTGGTA
>CALGUT010000678.1 GCA_937920335.1 uncultured Opitutales bacterium | reverse complement strand
CTAACATTCGCTCACGCCTTACGCTCTTTTTTGCGGCAGGATCCTGATACGCTGATGGTCGGAGAGATCAGAGATCTTGAGACGGCTAAAATAGCGATCCAAGCCGCTCAAACCGGACACCTGGTTTTGACAACTTTGCATACAAACGACGCACCGGGAGCTATCACTCGTTTGGTTGACATGGGAGTAGAGCCGTACCTCATCGCATCTTCGTTGGAAGCGGTTCTTGCGCAACGTTTGATTCGTACACTCTGTCCGAGTTGTAAGTTGGAATATGCGCCTGAAAAGACGATCATCGATCAACTCTATGAAGAGCCAGTTTCCACACGAAAGAATTTTTATAAGACAGGTGGTTGTCCGAAGTGTCACCAATTGGGTTACAAAGGTCGTAAAGGGCTTTTTGAACTCATGGATATGGATGACAGTATAAGGACGATGATTCTTGAGCAATCGCCTTCGATGCTCCTTAAGGAACGTTCTATCGAGCTGGGGATGCGCACGTTGCGTCAGTCGGGGATTGAGGCAATCGAGTCAGGACAGACTACGGTAGAAGAAGTTTTGACTTACACGTAGCCTTGGCAAATTTTTTGGTCGTCTGTTGTTGTTGGAACGGAGTAGCATACTATCGAAATTTTGATTGATAAGTGGATTCGATAAAAAGACCAAAGAAAGCTAATGCAGGCCTTGGGACCAAGCGTTCGCGTTCTATTCTTGGCAGTAGAGTGAAGAAGAGAGATGTGACTCAATTTACTCGTCAATTAGCCACGATGTTACAGTCGGGAGTGCCTTTGGTAAGAGCGCTGGAGATACTTGAGCGACAGCAGAAACAGGCGATCTTTCGCAGCATTATAAATGAGTTGGCTCAGAGTGTTAGAGCCGGAAATCCACTTTCTGATGGGCTCGCTTTGTACCCTGATGTATTCAATGATCTTTACTACCATATGGTAACAGCGGGTGAGGCAAGTGGACAAGTTGACGGGGTGTTAAGCCAGTTGGCCACGTTCATGGAAAAGTCTCAAAAAACCCAAGGAAAGATAATTGCAGCGTTGATGTATCCAGCTGTCGTCATGATTTTGGCATTTTTTATATTAGGCGGATTGATGGTTTTTGTCGTTCCTCGTTTTGAAGCGATTTATGAAGATTTCTTAAGAGGTGCCTCGATGCCTAAGCTTACAGAGGTTGTTATAGATCTGAGTCGATTTGTTCAGTCGAATATCGTTTTGTTGTTATTGCTTCTCTTGCTGGCGCTCGTAGCGGTTAAGCTATTGTCGAACTCGGAAAAGGGGCGATTTATTATGGATTCGATCAAGTTGCGTCTACCAGTATTTGGAGAATTGATACGAATAAACTGTCTGACTCGTTTCGCCAGGACTCTCGGGACTCTATTGGGGAGTGCAGTTCCCTTGCTCAATTCCCTAAATATCACTAGTTCGGTTGTAGGAAATAAGGTGTTTCAACGTGAGCTTCAGGTAACCTATCTACGAGTGAGAGATGGAGAACCTATTTCCAAGCCGTTAAATCAAGGAAAACAGTTTCCGGATATGTTATGTGGAATGATTGAGGTTGGGGAGGAGACAGGAAAGGTTCCTGAAATGCTCCAACGTGTGGCAGACTCTTACGAGGATGACCTGGATACGTTAGTGGCTTCGTTGACCTCGGCGTTGGAACCAATCATGATTGTGTGTATGGCAGTGGTAGTTGGAACCATCGTAATAGCTCTTTTCCTGCCGTTGATTGGCATCTTTCAGAATCTGGCTGGATAGCCCGACTAGCTATAATATCTAGTTTTGAGATTCGATCTTAAGCTGATACCTGCCTTTTGACTTTCTTAGAGAGAGTTCTGATGAGAAGGCTTCTTTCATATTAGCCGTTGTGAGAGACTTGCCAATGGGGCCGTTGCTCACGGACTTCCCATTTTTTAGCAATAAAGCGTGCGTGTAAATACAAGTGATCTCTTCAACGTGATGGGTGACAAGAATGATGGGTAGCTCAGGTCTGCTTTTTGCCAGCCTGTCGATAGATTCGAGGAAATTTTCACGGGCCACAGGATCGAGGCCTGCGCAGGGTTCATCGAGTATTAGGATCTCGAGTTCAGTCATCAGAGCTCTTGCTATCAAGAGTCTTTGTTTCTCGCCCTGAGAGAAAGTGATCCATGGTTTTCCGTCCAGGTAGCTGCATCCGAGAAGCTCCATCAATTCAAGTGCTCGGGCCCTGTCCTTCTTAAATATCCGTCCCCAATAATTTACCTGAGCATATTTTCCGGATACAACTACATCAACTGCTGGCTCATTCTCTTCGATTCGTTGCTGGATTGAACTGGACACCAGTCCGATTTTTAATCGAAGCAAATTCCAGTTACTTCTTCCGAATATTTTCCCCAAGACGGATATTGATCCACTTGTCGGAGGAAAGTAGCCGACCAACGATTTTAATAGAGAGGTCTTCCCTGAACCGTTTGGTCCGAGTATTACCCAGTTTTCTCCTTGTTTGATCGTCCAGTCGATTCCGTCCAGGATCGCTTTTTCACGCTCAATAGTGAGTTGCTCGACGGATAAGATGGTCTTTGGTTTAACCATACCTGAGTCACATGATTATATTTTAAAAAGACCAGAAAAAAACCGACTCCCAAATCAGGAGTCGGTTTCGAAATTGCGTTATAACCGAAGGTTATACTTGGCCAAAGATAGATTTTCCTACGCTAAGCAGGTCTTCACAACCACGTGCGATACGAGCGGCCATGGCTGCTTCACCTTTCTTCAGGTATCCGCGTGGATCATACATCTTCTTATTGCCGATTTCACCGTCGATCATCATTACGCCATCATAGTTTTTGAGCATGTGGTCTGCGATCGGGCGAGTGAATGAGTATTGAGTGTCGGTATCGATGTTCATCTTGATCACTCCGTAATCGAGAGTCTCGCGTATCTCACTCAACTGGCTACCTGAACCTCCGTGAAATACGAGATCGAATTCGGCTTCTTTGCCATACTTTTCCATAACGGCAGCTTGACCGTCTTTTAGAATATCTGGACGAAGTTTAACCGCACCGGGTTTGTAGTGTCCGTGAACGTTTCCAAAGGTTGCCGCGAAAGTAAAGCGACCGATTGGAGCGAGTGCTTCGTGAACAGCTACCATATCTTCGGTCGTTGTGTAGAGGTGCTCTTCGGGCGTGTCTTCTGACCCGGATGCTCCATCTTCCTCACCACCTACGACACCCGCTTCTACTTCGAGAATGATTTCATTTTCGACGCAAAGTTTTAGATACTCTTTTGAGATAGTCATGTTCTCTTCGAGTGGAAGTCCCGATGCGTCAAGCATGTGATTCTGGAAAAGGTTGTTTAGTCCTTTAGCTCGCCGAGCGGCAGTCGCTTCGATCAGCGGTTTCAGGAAGGTCGCAGCTTTTTCGGGCTGGCAGTGGTCGGTGTTCAGGGCAACCAGAACATCATATTGCTCAGCGAGTAGATGAGCTGCTTCTGCCAAGACTATGCATCCGTAGGCCGCATCTCCATTGTTTAATCCAGAAGCAAACTGACCAGCGCCTGTGGAGAATTGAATGATTCCATCTGACTTGCTGTCAGCGAACGCTTTAAAGGCTGCGTTTAGCGTGGTAATCGAAGTGCAGTTGATTGCTGGATATGCGTAACCGCCTTCTTGGGCTGATTCCAGCATCGCTGCGAATTGTTTAGGTGTGGCTATGGGCATGGTCTGACCTATTCTTTGATATTAGTGTGTTGCTTGTGAAAGTTTGAGTTTTGTGTAAGTCTACGCGTGGGTCATGAATTAACAAATCCTAATTTAAGTCTGTTTTTGCCGACCGGTAAACAAGGCTATTCTTCTTTTTTGGCCGGTTTCTCTGCTGCTTTCTTTTTCGGAGGTCTCGGCGGGAACTCAAATCCTACCGATCCGTTTTTCTTGAGCACCAAGAATGCGGCGAATGGTTTTTTGGTGCGCTTGGAGACAAACTTATCTAGTTTGTCGGTTTTTCCTTCAGTAAGCAGCTTTTTTACTTGTTCGGTAGAAATCTCTTGATCCAGAATTTTCTTACTCATCCGGAACCCTTTATTTTCACCCGTCTTGTTTTCTAGTCTTTCACGGCAACC
>CALGUT010000677.1 GCA_937920335.1 uncultured Opitutales bacterium | reverse complement strand
TTAAGCCAACCAGACTAACTTTTCAAGTGGTCCTATTTGCGGGAGTCACGCCAAATCTGGATACAATGGGGTGGAATGAAAAAGTGCCTTAATCCCCACAAATCCCTAAAAAACAGTGCCTTAAGTGGAGCCGGCGATGGGACTCGAACCCGCAACCTACTGATTACAAATCAGTTGCTCTACCAATTGAGCTACGCCGGCTTTTTGGTACCCCCTCGGGGACTTGAACCCCGAACCAATTGATTAAGAGTCAACTGCTCTACCAATTGAGCTAAGGAGGCACACAAAAGCCGACAAAAATCTAACGATTTCCGACAATGTCAAACCTTTATAGGAGTGAGGAGAGAGAAGTCAGAATTGAGAAGCCTAATGCTATCGCAAATTTCCAGTTTTACCGCAATTGAATCCGAATACCGATAGAATATATACTACCAGGTTCTTTCTTTCAAAAGATCCTGAATTTGCTCTTTGGGAACCGGGAGCCGATCCATGTGATCTTCCAACCACTTGGAGAAGTCTTTTTCGATTTCATCTGTCCAGCGGTCGTCAATCTGCCCGGCAGTATAAACCCCAGCCTTGAGTCTCTCGAACCCAAAGGCATCACGCAGGCGAATGAGCTCTGACGTTTTCACGACCTTCTCGGCTAAATGTGCGGGAATAACGATAACGCCGGAGCGCTTCCCGAGAATGACATCGCCCGGCATGACCGTTACGCCCCCAACATTTACCGGTACGTTGATTCCGGTGATCATCGAGGCCCAGTAGAAGCTGGGATTCCACCCACGCACAAAACCGTTGAATCCCTCGATTTTCTCCAACTGCTCCAGGTCGCGAGCCACTCCATTGAAAAGCACTCCATTTCCTGAATTTGAAAAAATCGTCGTTCCCAAACTCGCTCCAATGATCGGGCCACCATCACTCTGATTGTTGTATACATCTGCGACATACACATCTCCCTGCTGTAACATGTCGATGGGCCAAGTAACCTGAGCTCCGACACGGCCGTCCTCTTCGGCTTGTATGTCTACCACTTCATTGACGTCTTTCCGCAAAGGCATATACATCGCCGTCATCGCTCGACCACAAAGCACCTCGCCAGGGTGAACGTGCTCCCAACCTTCCTCAAATTGATAGTCGTAGCCTTCGTTTCTCAAAACCACCCAGGCAGCTTCGATATCCACAAGTTTCATACGTTCGAGAATACTATCAGACACCTTTGGACGACCATTGGGGAAACGTTCTCCTTCCCACTGAGGTGTGAATTTGATCATCGCTTCCCTGTCTAAGGAAAATGGCATGGCCGACACCGTGCATACGGACACTAAAAAACAAACGACACAGATAAATTTATGGGTAACTTTATTTAAGATCATGATGATTAGATTGATATTTAAATGATGGGTTTACGTAACGAAGTCAGAGCTAGCACCCGCTTCTAGAGGTGTTTTATAGATTCCTCCTTCAACAATTGCTGGATGCAAAAAGTATTCTCGTAAATGCGGGATATGTTCGAGGAACAATGCATCTTGCCCCAGGGTAACATGATTAAACAAAACGAGATGCTGGTGGATCTGCCCCATATCACCCACATGCGGCACAACGGTTAGGCCAAATTTGCGGGCCATCAAGCTCACAGTGATAAATTCACTAATTCCACCTACCCTCGTGCAATCGACCTGAACATAGGTCACGGCTCTTGCCTGCATGAAGTTTTTAAACATCACACGGTTCGACACGTGTTCTCCCAGGGCAATATCGATGGGCGCAATTTCTCGGGCTAAGGTTTGGTGCCCGATTATGTCGTCCGGTTGCGTAGGTTCTTCAATCCAGAATGGTGACATGTCAGCTAGAGCTTTGGATGTATTAATGGCCTTGGGCAGGGACCAGCTTTGGTTTACATCCAGCATCACTCGTGCATCGTCTCCTGCGGCTTCTCGAACCATGTACGCCCGTCGAACGTCTCGCTCCGTCTCAGGTGATCCGACTTTCAGCTTCATATCCTTGAAACCATTCTCAACTGCTCGACGAACATTGTCTTTGACCTGCTCATCGGAGTAATTGAACCAACCGATGGACGTATCATAACCCGGGTACCCCGCTTCGAGGATGCCTTCTCGCTGAACACTACTTGCTTGGTTTTCCTGCAGCAAACGGATCGCGTCCTCCCGTGTCAGTTCATCTTCCAGATAGCTGAGGTCTAAAGTGTTTACAATTTGATCCGGACTCAAATCGATCAAAAGTCGCCACAAGGGAACACCGCGGGTCTTGGCCCATAGGTCATAACAAGCGTTCGTAATACTCGCCAGGGCCAAGTGAACCATGCCCTTGTGTGGGCCCAACCATCGATACTGTGGATGATCGGCCATCTTCCTGAACCACATGCCAAACTCAGCCATCAACTCCTCTATCTCACAACCGACCAACGAAGTCGCCAACCCTTCGACCAAGGAGCGAATCTCCTGATTTCCGGCTCCAATCGTAAACACGATGCCTGTTCCCCGAATAGATGTATCGG
>CALGUT010000676.1 GCA_937920335.1 uncultured Opitutales bacterium | reverse complement strand
CCTTGACCTCACCCGGTCATCGAGATCCCTGACCGACCCGCAGACCACCCCCTTTAAGCCGGGATGTTATCCGCCAGAGAAACTTCTACGATCGAGATCCTCTGATTCTTCGAAAATAGGGAATCTTTGAATGAAACACTAGTTTTCCCTATGTTTTCGCTCAGGGAAAAAAGTATCCGCTTTTCCCTCACACCCGTAAATCCATAAAAAACCCAAAAATCTAGGTCGAGAATCACTTATGAAGTGGACAAGGCCTGAAGAATTCCCTTCATAAGAACCTACCCAAATTCTCTAACATCAGCTGACTATCCCTACTGAAAAAACGAAAAAACCAAATCAATTTGGGCATTCGGCGCATCTATTACCGACTACCTACCCACTCAATTTCTCCAATCCAAAATTAAAAAACCCAATAATCAACTATGAGTAACGCAACAGACACAGGCATAGCGCCTAATGCAAAAAGGCTTTTATGGGCCGGATTTCTTGCCATCTTTGCAGCTGGCATAGGATTCGGTGTCCGTGGTGGCATTCTGGCCAACTGGGGCGCTGAGTTCGGCTTCACAGGTGCTCAACTCGGTGCCATAGGTGGCGCAGGCTTCACTGGCTTTTGCTTCAGTATCATCATCGGTGGACTGATCGTAGACAAAATCGGTTACGGCAAACTGGTACTGGCCGCCTTTGTCTTTCACGTAGCTTCGGCACTAGTCACCTTTGCTGCGACGGCCGGACAGGAACAATCAATGGCCTATAACTACCTCTACTGGGGAACTTTCATATTTGCGCTCGCCAATGGAACTCTAGAAGCAGTTGCCAATCCATTGGTCTCAACCCTTTTCCCGAAAAACAGAACTCATTATCTGAATATCCTCCACGCTTCATGGCCCGCAGGTCTGGTGGTTGGCGGTCTCATTGGATGGACCTTGGGCGAAGCTGGTGTTAGCTGGAAGGTTCAATTGGGTCTCTTCCTTATTCCTACTATTTTATACGGTGTGGCATTCATGGGCCAGAAGTTCCCAAAATCTGCAGCCGCAGCCAAAGGCCTCAAATTTGGAGAAATGTTCAAAGAGGTTGGAATTATTGGATCAGCAGTTGCGGTCTATCTGCTCATATTGTTCTTTGAAGGTGCAATCGGATTACCGACCTCTGCAGCCTGGATCGTTGGTGGAGTATTGATCGTTGGCGTGGGTGTTATGACCAAGTTCTCAATCGGATCATTCCTACTCTTTGTGCTTTTCGTCACTCACGCTCTGGTTGGCGCCGTAGAACTCGGAACCGATGGCTGGATTCAAAATATAACCGGAAACATCCTCACTCCCGCTGAAGGAAAAATCCTGTTCGTATTTACATCCCTACTGATGTTTGCCCTACGTTTCTCGGCTCACTTCATTGAAAAGACTCTCAAGATCTCACCCATTGGAATACTACTGATTTGTTCAGTTATTGCGGCCGTAGGTCTCAATCTGGTAAGCGGAATAACCACTTTCATTGGAGCGTTGTTCGCACTCACGATTTATGCGATTGGCAAGACCTTCTTCTGGCCAACCATGCTGGCGGTTGTTGGAGACCGGTTTCCCAATACGGGTGCGATCGCGATGTCTATCATGGGTGGTATCGGCATGATGTCCGCCGGTATGCTTGGAGGGCCTGGACTCGGCTACGCAAAGGATCGTTACACGGTAGAGCACCTGGAACAAAACCATCCGGCGGTGTATCAAGAATATAAGTCTGAAAGCACCAGTAGTTTCCTTATTTTCAAGGAAGTTAGCGGAATCGATGGCACCAAGTTAGCTGCTGCTCAAAGCGCTGAAGTCAGGACTCCAGCTCAACAGGCCGTTGCTGAAGCCAGCATCGTGGGTGACAGAAAGACCTTAAAGGCAGATGCTTACATCCCCGCGGCCATGGCTCTCATTTATTTGCTCCTGATGCTCTACTTCAAGACGATAGGTGGATATAAACCTATCGGAGTAGAAACTGAACGAATTACCGGCGGCGTGAATGGTCCAATGGAGGCCTAGCGATAATATACTTTCCTACCCCAAACCTAAAAGACCCGCTCAGAAATGAGCGGGTCTTTTTTATACAGTCTCGATCTAGCCGTTGATTCAATTACGACCGGTAACGCTCAGAAAATCGGTGGTTTCAGTATCCAATCAAGTTCAAGTAGAATAAACCTAGAAAGCGACTAACTCTTTCGGTTTTTAAATAATCGGCTTTCCGCATTACGCTCGGTCTCTCGCCCAAGATCGCCTTGATTCTCCATCCAGGCCTCCAAGCGGGTCTTAAGCGACTTCTTCACCGCCGCATATTTTGGATCCCCTGCTAGGTTAACCAAGTTATCCGGATCGTTGACGACATCGTATAGCTCGACCTCTGGACGGTTCCGATAACGACTTATGATGTCTATAGCATTTGGATCTCCCGACTCTGCCTTCTTTACCCAGGACCTGAACCACTTGTTTCCGTCGACAGCACATTGAAACTGCCCTTCTGGGTTCAGGTTCCAGATGTAGCGATACTTCGAGGATCGAATCGCCCGGATCCCGAAGTCACCGCCATTATTATTATTAATACCGATAGTCGTGTGCAGCGCATAGACATAATCCTTATGAGAATCTGCCAGGCCTTTGAGCACTGGAACAAATGACTTCCCATCAAGAACCTCCGGCGCTTCAACTCCTGCAATTTCCAAAAACGTCGGAACAACATCCACATACTCAACCACTGCGTCTGTCTCACTTCCTGCTTCAACTTCACCAGGCCAACGAACAATCGCTCCGCTCTTCACACCGTCCTCATAGCAACTCCATTTCGCATGACTGAATGCATTTCCCTGTTCAGTAAGAACCAGAACAAGCGTATTCTCCCGCAACCCATACTTATCGAGCAGGCTCATCGTTTGCCCGACTTGCTGGTCAAACACCGTGATCTCCGCCAAGTATTTCGAAAACTCTGTTCGCATTTCCGGTGTATCCACGTGAAAAGGACGTAGCGACAACTTATCTACAGGATAAGCGCTCGGATCCCCTCGATTCAGCGGGCTATGCGGCTCCTTAGAAGCCACAATCAAGCAAAAGGGAGCACTGCCATCGCTACATTCCTTAAACAGCGAATCAATCGCCTTGAAATCGATATCACCCTTTTTATTTCCACCGTCGGGTGAAGGCGCATCGGAGTATTCGAATGGAAAAGATGCTTTCGGGTTGATATGCGTCTTACCTGAAAGGGCGATACGGTAGCCGAGCGGTTTTAGATAATGAGGGAGCGACTTCACTCCGTCTTTAACGTAAGTATGATTTGGGTACGCTCCGGATTTCACGGGATAGATACCCGTATACAGATTGTGGCGCGTGGGCGAACACATCGGCGCCGCCTGAAAACACTGATTCAGCTTTAGTCCTTCATCCGCCAATTTATTCAGGTGCGGCGTCTTAGCCTGACCACCGAACACCTCCAAATCTCGATAGGTCGCATCGTCAGCGATGATTAAAACGATATTTGGCTTTTCAGCAGACAATACAGTAACTGAGAGTACGAAAGCAGTAAGAATGAGTAAGATACGTTTCATAGGGATCATCCGGGGTTAATCAGCCATTAAAGGCCAGCTCCCAAACACAATCAATTTCCTTTTTGATTGCTGAGGACTTATGAGGACCTTCTCCTTTCCAGTTTATGCCGACCGTTCTTATCTTACAAAACCCTGATGAGGTTAACCCCGTCCAGTTAGACGCCCTAACAGCACTGGTCCCTGGACACGAAATCTGGATGACCCGAGATCCCGTCGGCGACGACCTCTCTCGCTTAAAGACCGTCGAGATCAGTACCGGCTTTAAGCCACCAAAAGAGTTGATCCTAAATGGATGTCTCAAATGGCACCACGCCTTTTCCGCCGGTATGGACTGGATGTTCCAATACGACAACTACCAGGACTTACCGATGATACTCACGAATTCATCAGGCATCCATGCGATCCCCATGAGTGAGCATACGTTTGCCATGATACTTGCCCACGAACGCGGACTCACAGGCTTTATAAGAAGCCAGTCAGAACGTGCCTGGCAGAGCTTCCCTCCCGGCAGTCGATTACAAACCCTCGCAGATAAAACGATGTTAGTACTCGGTGTCGGAGCGATCGGCACCCGCGTCGCAAAGCTCGCTCAAGCGCACGACATGAAAGTGCTCGGCATCAGAAGACAGGCTAACAAAACCTGCGAGTTCGTGGATGAAATGTTTGCTCCCGATAAACTCGATGAGGTTCTACCCAGAGCCGATTATATCGTAAGTTTACTGCCGAACACACCCGACTCTCGAAGAATCTTGGGAGCATCACAATTCTCCCGGATGAAAACAGGCGCGTTCATCGTAAACCTCGGTCGCGGTATTCACATCGACGAGGACGCGATGATCAAAGCACTCGAGAGTGGTAAATTGGGAGGCGCAGGCCTCGATACCTTCGAAACCGAACCGTTATCAGCAAGTTCGCCATTGTGGGCTATGGAGAACGTTATCATATCCCCTCATTGTTCAGGGTTTCAACCCGACTACGGCTATGAGGCCCGACGCCTGTTTATCAAAAACCTGGAGCGCTTCGTCTCTGGTGATCCCTTGTTCAACGTGGTTGATAAACAGCTGGGCTATTCGTTGAACCACTAATACCCGCCGGAATCTGGGTGGCAGACTCCTTCTTTACTGTCCTGAGACTCCTCTAAACAGCACCCTTGCGCGGGATTCCAGGATTCATCAATTTGGAGCTACTCTTGACGAAGGATAACCAAGCTGTGCATCCTAAAACCTTATACCAGACCCAATCACTTCTCTTACATCCTATGAATATCAAATCCCTGATTTCAAAAATCGCCCTGGCATTACTCCTTTCCTCAAGCGTTGTGTTCGCTGGATCCAAAGCAACGATTACTATGCAGTCGTTCGGAAAAACCAAAGATGGTGTTGATACTTCCTTATACACATTGACGAATGCCAATGGTGTTAAAACTGACATCACCAACTATGGTGGTATTGTAGTCCGCCTCTTCGTTCCAGACAGAGAAGGTAATATCGACGACGTAGTCCTCGGCTACAACACGGTCGCCGAGTACATTTTGGATACACCCTACTTCGGCGCGTTGATCGGACGTATCGGAAATCGCGTCGCTGATGGGAAGTTCGAATTGAATGGAAAAACC
>CALGUT010000675.1 GCA_937920335.1 uncultured Opitutales bacterium | reverse complement strand
TCCAGCAAAGACATCAGGTCTTCAATCGAAAAATAAGAGTTTCTTACCCTATTTATCCCTGGATTCTAGACAAAAGTCGCGTTTTAGCCCCTTGAAGTATAAGCCGCTAGCGAGAACGATTTCTCGGAAAAGGCGCCTGCACCATTCTCGCTTGCTGGAGAGCACAAACAGTCATTCAGTTCCGCTTCCAGTTAACGCAGCTATTTAAAGTAAGGTGATATCCACAAGAGACTATCTTATTATTTGCCCAGAAATGTCTGCCACGCCAGTGTGGCGCACTTGATTCTAGAGGGAAATTTTCTTACACCAGCCAAAGCAACCAACTCCCCAAATTCCTCAGGCATCTCTGCGACGGCATGACTAGTCAAATAGGAATCTATTCTCGCAAACAAAGACCGAGCCTCTTCCAGCGACCTGCCTTTCAACAACTCAGTCATCATAGAGGCTGACGCCCGAGAAATTGCGCATCCTTGTGCTTCGAATGAAAGCTGGGTAATCTTATCGTCCAAAATGTTCCAATACACGGTTACCTCATCTCCACAGAGAGGATTATTCCCATCAGCCTTGGAACATGGATCACCGAGGGCGCCATAGTTCCTTGGCTGTTTATTATGCCCCAAAATTATCTCTTGGTAAAGCTGAGTTAGGTCTGACATCAGGCAAACAAAACCTGAATCTTCTTGAGCGATTCCGCCAAGTGGTCAATTTCCTCTCGCGTATTGTAGAACGCAAATGAGGCTCGCGCCGTTGCTGACACACCGAACCTTTGAAGTAACGGCTGCGTGCAGTGGTGACCTGCACGAATGGCAATACCGTCCGCATCTAGAACAGTCGCAATATCGTGAGGGTGGCTTCCTTCCATCGTGAATGAGATGACGCTAACTTTTTCATCGGCAGTACCCAGGAGACGGATACCATCGATCTCAGATAGTTTTTCGGTTCCGTACTCAAGCAAATCATGCTCGTGCGCGAGCAATGCGTTCCGATCAAGGGCTTCAAGGTATCGAATCCCGGCTGCCATCCCTATCGCACCGCTGATGTGAGGAGTACCTGCCTCGAACCTTCCGGGAGGCTCCTTAAAAGTAGTCTTATCAAACGTGACCTTGTTAATCATATCACCACCACCCTGATAGGGAGGCAGTGAATCCAACAGATCGTATTTCCCATAGACTACACCTATCCCTGTTGGCCCAAATAGCTTGTGACCGGAAAAGACATAGAAGTCGCAGTCGAGGGCCTGCATATCAACAGGAAAGTGACCGACTGCTTGCGCTCCATCCAGCAACACTTTGGCGCCAACCGCATGCGCTTTGTCGACAATCAGCTTAACCGGATTTATAGTCCCAAAGGAATTGGAAGCATGCACTACAGAAACGAGTTTCGTTTTTTCCGATAACAAACTATCGAATGCATCCAGCTCCAACTCACCGTTGTCGCTGACCGGGATGATTTTAAGCTTTGCCCCAGTAGACTCGCAGAGCATCTGCCACGGCACAATATTCGCATGGTGTTCCAGGGTCGAAATGATGATCTCGTCACCTTCGGAGATATACCGTTTCCCGAATGAATGTGCGATGAGGTTTATGCCTTCGGTGGTTCCTCTTACGAAAATAATCTCCGACTCAGAGCGCGCATTGAGAAAATTTGCGACTACCTTCCGGGAATCTTCATAGGCTTCAGTAGCCTTTTCTGCCAAGTAATGAACCCCCCTGTGAATATTCGCGTTGCCTGCTTTATAATAGTCCTCAATCGCGTCGATGACGACCTGAGGCTTTTGCGTGGTGGCGGCATTATCCAAATACACCAAAGGCTTTTTACCCACCATGGTGCTCAATATCGGAAAATCATTCCGCAAGGATGTGGTATCAAATGACATATTTCTACCCTACGTTAATGAGAATCAGTCTCGATTCAACTCCATTCTGGAACCTATCGCAGCTACTTATGATGCAAAAGCGACACGCTCCTTCGCCAGTTGGGCTTCGATCAAAGCTTTTCTTGGATAATCGCCTCCAATTTCACGATATCAGCCGCAAACAGACGAATCCCCTCAGAGAGTTTTTCCGTAGCCATCGCGTCTTCATTCAGCAGAAAACGGAACGTACTTTCATCTAAATCCAGCTTTTCAATATCCGAGTTCTTCGCCTCTTCCGCATCTAGCTTAAGAGGGACATCGTCATTCGAATCCTGCAAATCACCAAGTAAGCCCGGGCTAATTGTAAGCAAATCGCAGCCAGCTAGCGCCAAAATCTCGCCGGTATTTCTGAAAGAAGCACCCATCACCTCTGTGTTATAACCATATTTTTTATAGTAAGTGAAGATTTCCTTCACAGACAGGACTCCTGGATCGTTCTCACCGGTGTAGGTTTCCCCAGTCTTCGCCTTAAACCAATCCATGATACGGCCAACAAACGGTGAAATCAGCTTCGCATTTGCTTCGGCACAACCTGCCGCCTGAGCCAATGAAAACAGTAGGGTCATATTGCAGTTGATACCTTCTTTTTGAAGAGCTTCCGCGGCCTTGATGCCTTCCCATGTCGAAGCGATCTTGATCAAAATGCGCTCTTTATCGATTCCTTCAGCTGCATAATCCGCAATCAACTTATGAGCACGATCCACCGTAGCCTCAGCGTCAAAAGACAACCGAGCATCAACCTCAGTCGATACGCGACCCGGAATCAGCTTCAAGATCTCAAGTCCGAAGAGGATTAACACGCGATCAATGATCAACCCGAGCTTCACTGATTCAGGCCCCGAATACTCACGAAACTCAGAAATCGCTTGATCCAACAATGCCGCATACTCCTCTTTTTGAACTGCTTTAAAGATCAGACTAGGGTTGGTAGTAGCATCTTGTGGCTCAAACTGCTTGATCAGACCAAAATCACCCGTGTCGGCTACAACTTGGGTCAGCTTCTTTAATTGCTCTAAGGAATTTAATGCAGAATTACTCATAAAAGGTTGGTTTTTGGTTGACTTAAACCAAAGAAGAGCCAGCTCTTTGTCAACCGACACTCTGTTAACTAACGGTTACAAATCTCCTCTATATAAGGTACTGCCTCTTCCAAGGTAGCAAAAACACCATCCAGCTGAAGCTCGAATAGCTCATCCAAAAGAGGCTTAAAGTGATTACCGGGCGTCATTCCACGCTCGATCAAATGACGTCCGAGAACAACCGGCTTTAGAGTCCCCTCCAAAAGCGACTCATCCCGAGCAACCTCCTCGAGCCACAAAACGCTTTGATTGGGTCTCACCGACAAGGGTGGTCTTCCCGCCTGATCAGCACGTATGATAGTAATTAACTGGCTAAGATTCGCAGGCGCCACTCGACGAGCCAAGCGCCGAACCTGTGCAAAAGATGGTTTTTTTTTGATTTGAACAGACGCCATGTGGCAGCCCACCAATGATTGCACCTTAGGAATAAGACTGTGCGGCGCTCCTATTCGTCTGAGGAAACTCTCAGCTAGTGGAATACCTGCTTGATCATGTCGAGGACTAACCCAGCGAAGCTCACCGTCTTTGAGCTTTTGTTCGGTAGTCTCGGGTTTGCCAAAATCGTGACACAACACACCAAACATGAGCACCAAACGTTCTGAGTGACTCCCTTCTCGGTATGCATTACTTGAAGCAAGTGCATCCAAACAATGGCAGGTGTGCTTAAAAACATCTCCTTCCGGATGCCATCCCGGATCTTGGGGACAACTGACCAAAGAGAATACTTCGGGGAAATGCTGTAACCATTGAGTAACCAGCAGAAATCGAAGCCCGAAAGATGGTTTTACTGACAGCGTAGCCCATTTTTCCCACTCCATCCAAACCCGCTCTTTCGCCAGCTCGGCGAATCCGTTCTGGATTTCGCGGGATAGGTTCACTGTCTCAGAATCAGGCTGGAGCTCAAAGCGACTACAAAACTGAAAACCTCGCAGAACGCGGAGTGGGTCCTCGGAAAACGCCTCACTAGAGTGCCGTAAAACACGCCGAGCTAAATCCAATCGTCCATTCAAAGGGTCAACCAACACATTCTCTTTCCAGTCATAGGAAATCGCATTCATCGTAAAGTCTCGCCGCAGCGCAGCACGGTTAGGATCCAAAAACGGATCCGCCACAACATCAAATCCCCGATGCCCCTCCTTGGTCTTTGATTCAGAGCGCGGTAGCGCAAAATCTAGCTCAATCCCAGATATATGAAATTTGGCTACTCCAAAAGACTTCCCAACCAGATCGACCCTTCCCAGCCCTTTCAGTTTAGAGACCAAATCCTCCCACGAACATTCGAAAACTTCAACATCGAGGTCCTTACTCGCTTGTCCCAGTAGCCAATCTCGCACAGCACCCCCTGCAATCATTGGTCTCCCAATTTCTGCTATCAAATCTAAGATACGTTCGACCTCAGGTAAGACTGGAAACCTATCTCCTTCCACTTTCACACAGCTCCCAGGCTACTGCTTTAGGAACCCCTTCAACAATGCTCCCCAACCAACCAGGAAGCTCACACCACCAATGGGCGCTATCATCCCCAACTTTGTTATATTCGAAAGCGATAGCACGTAAAGGGACCCAGAAAATACAAAGACTCCAATTACAAAGCACCACCCAGCAACCGTGAAACAACTGTCAGGTTTCCGGTCGTTCCACAGCGGCACGATCAACAACACAAGCGCATGCACGAAAAGATACAGCGTCGCTGTCTCCCAAGTTTCAATACGATTGTTGGCTTGGAGACGCGCCTCTAGTCCATGAGCGCCAAAAGCGCCAAGCGCCACGCCTATAATTCCGTAAGAAGATGCAATTAGTGGAAACTTTCTCATAAGGATCTAGATGGCATATTGTAAAACAATTGTAAATTAGGGAT
>CALGUT010000674.1 GCA_937920335.1 uncultured Opitutales bacterium | reverse complement strand
GCTGAAGGATGTCTATCTAGAGGAATGATGGCTGTTTATTGTGGGCGAATACTCAGGTCAGCAGGTATTCTTGCTGTAGTGTTCGCATTTGGATGTAAGCCGAGAGAATCTGCGGTCGAAGCCGGTGTAAGAGATCAGGTGTTACATATTGCCAGTGGTGCGGAGCCGCAGTCCTTGGATCCCCATCTGGTTACCGGTTCGGTAGAGATGCGGATATTGAACAATTTGTTTGAAGGCTTGGTTGCGATGGATCCTGTCTCGTTAGAGATGGTGCCCGCTGCTGCCGAAAGTTGGAGTATCAGCGAAGACGGGAAGATCTATTCTTTTCGTTTGCGGGAGAATCTAAAATGGTCAAACGGCGACACGTTGACCGCCAATGATTTTCTTTATGGGATGAAACGCGTGTTATCTCCGCAGTTGGGCAACTCCTACATCGAGTATTTCTTTTCAAGTGTGACCAACGCGTTGGCATATAATCGTGGGGAGTTTACTGATTTCGAAACGGTTGGTTTTAAAGCGCCGGATAATTTAACTTTTGAGGTTCATTTGGATCAACCGAACCCCGTCTTACTCAGGTATATGGATCAGCCGTCTTTTTTCCCCGTTCATCAGGCGACAATTGAAGCTCACGGAACAATCGACGAGCGAGGAACCGGTTGGTTTCGACCCGAGAACATCGTTTCGAACGGTGCGTTTTCTCTAACTGATTGGAAAGTGAACACCGTTGTATCACTGGAGCCGAATCCGCATTACTGGGATCGTGATACGGTGCGTCTCACGAAAGTTCATTATTATCCGATTGAGAATACTGATACCCAATACCGAGCCTTTGAAAACGGACAGGTACATGTGGCGCTCCACATTCCTTTGCATATCATTACTCAAATGGAGAAGAGCCGTCCGTCTAATTACCGAAATCATCTCCTTTACGCTATTTACTTTTATCAGTTTAACGTGACGAAACCTCCGTTAGATGATCCCCGGGTTCGCAAGGCGCTAAGTCTGGCAATTGATCGGAAGCAAATTGTCGAAAAGGTGACACAGGGAGGGCAGCAGCCGGCATTTTCCTATGTGCCCCCTCGGGCTAATGGTTATGAGTCGACGGCTTTCGTTTCTGAAGATTTGGATGAGGCCAAACGGCTTTTGGCTGAAGCTGGTTTCCCAGGTGGACGGGATTTTCCGAAAGTAGAGTTCATCTATAACACCGCTGATAATCACAAGAAGATTGCAGAATCGATCCAGCAGATGTGGAAGTCTGGCCTGGGAGTGGAGATCGAGCTGGTGAATATGGAGTGGAAAGTCTTTCTCGATCGTAAAGACTCACAAGATTACCAGATCGCCCGCTATGGTTGGGGGTCTGAAACCGACTTCGGTGGTTATCTCAGTTTATTTCTCAGTGATTCTTCAGGGAACTCCTCTGGCTGGTCGAATTCAAAATACGACGAGCTTTATAGGGAATCGACGACCTTGATGGATCATGAGAAACGGATGGCCGTGGTTCAGGAAGCAGAATCAATATTACTGGATGAGCTTCCGATGATGCCTATTTACTTTTATACTCGTAATTATATGGTGGATACGCGTCTCAAAAACTGGTATGATACACCGACGGACATGCGAGCTCTCAAGTATATGTATTTTGAAGAGTAAGCTTTCATCAAAACACCAAGCCCAGTTCCTCAGCGATCTCTTCTAACGGATAGGTCACCATCTCCGATAGGGTAGGGTGATACCAGGGGGCATTGAGTAAATCAACTACAGTCGCTTTTAGACTGATTGCTACCGAGAAGGCGTGGATTAATTCACCAGCATCTTTTCCTACGATCTCAGCTCCGAGTATCTTACCTGAACGATCAGCGAATATGCTGACGTAGCCATACTTCGCTTCCATTAGGATCGATTTGCCATGGTCATCCCACGGATAGTCAGCGGTGACATAGTCAATGCCTTCTTCCTCTAATACGAATTGATTCTTTCCCGCAACCGCGATTTGGGGATCGGTAAACACGACGCCGAGGAAATCCCAATCAGAGGGTTCACGAACGTTTCGTCCTGTAGCATGCTTGGCGGCCGCTTCGCCCTGGATGATCGCTGTGTGAACGATTTCATGGGGCCCAGTTACATCGCCGGCTGCGTAGACGTTCGGATTGGCTGTTTGGTTATAAGGTCCCGTTTCTATATGACCACTCTTCCGAAGCTTGATACCTGCTACCTCTAAATTAAGCCCTTTCGTATTCGGAACACGGCCCATCGCGTTGAAAAGATGCTGGGCTGAGCGTGTAATGGTTTCTCCGTCGTGTTCAAATGTCACAGTATAGCCGTTTCTCTCCTTCTCAACGGACGTAATCTTGGTTCCAGTAGATAGATCAATACCTTCTTTCCGGAATGCCTCTTGAACGACCTCAGCGGCCTGTATTGATATTTCTTTAAGTAAATGCCGGCTCCTTTGAATTTGTATAACCTTACTGCCGACTCGGTTAAGGTATTGCGCGAGTTCACTTGCTACTATGCCGCCGCCAAGCACGATTACGGATTCAGGAAGAAAATCTAGATCGAGAACGTCATCGCTCGACCAGACACCATCGAG
>CALGUT010000673.1 GCA_937920335.1 uncultured Opitutales bacterium | reverse complement strand
GTCTCAGTTACGAGCAACTTCAAACAGAGCTCGATAAACGGGACGTCGATCAAATCCCATCACTTGGAGTCCTCCCGATATCAGTTCCGGGTGCCGTGGACGGGTGGTATGAGCTACATAAAAGGTTTGGCTCCATCCCGATGAAGAAGATCCTGGCTCCCGCCATAAAAAGTGCCGAGGAAGGATTTCCTCTCACAGAGCTCATCGCATATTACTGGAAATCTGCCGCCCGCTACAAAGAGCTTCCAGGAGTGGCATATGAAACATGGATGCCCGGCGGGGCCGCACCCAAAAAAGGCGAGATTTTTAAAAATCCTGATTTGGCAGAGACCTATCGTCGCCTTGCGGCAGGAGGACGCAAAGTATTCTACCAAGGCGAAATCGCCGACGAGATCGATGCCTTCATGCGGGCCAACGGTGGTTACCTCCAAAAGGCCGATTTTGAGTCACACACGTCGACCTGGATCGAGCCGGTATCGGTCAACTACCGCGGCTACGACGTGTTCGAACTGCCGCCCAATGGCCAGGGCATCGCCGCGCTGCAGATGCTAAATATTCTGGAAGGATTTGATCTACGCGCCATGGGGCGTCAATCCGCAGAAGTTCTGCACCTGATGATTGAAGCTAAAAAACTGGCCTTCGAAGACCGGGCAAAGTTTTACGGGGATCCTGATTTCACCGACATCCCCCTCGAGGGGTTATTATCCAAAGACTACGCTGCCGAACGCCGGGCATTGATCGACCCCGACCGCGCCACCAAGCGAGTGGACGCAGGGAATCCAGCTCTCCAGGAAGGCGATACCATTTATCTCACAACCGCCGACTCTGAGGGCAATATGGTGTCACTCATTCAAAGCAATTACCGAGGTATGGGTAGCGGCGTGATGGTACCAGGACACGGTTTCGGGTTCCAGAATCGCGGCGAGATGTTTGTCTTTGAGCCGCGCGACCACGCTAATGTATACGCTCCCGGTAAGCGACCGTTTCACACCATCATACCTGCCTTCATTATGAAAGATGGACAACCCTGGATGAGTTTCGGCCTCATGGGTGGTGCTATGCAACCACAAGGCCACACTCAGATCGTTACCAACCTCGTAGATTTTGACTTAAACTTGCAGGAAGCCGGAGACGCTGCCCGATGGCAGCACTATGGATCGACCGATTACAACGCTCCACAAATGACCAGTGGGGGTTACGTATCCGTCGAATCCGGGATACCGTTCGAATCCGTCCGAGGGTTAGAGAAGCGTGGCCACGACGTCCGCACCCGAACAGGAGCCTACGGCGGTTACCAAGCGATCATGTGGGATGCGGAAAACGAGGTTTACTTCGGGGCGAGCGAAAGTCGCAAAGACGGTCACGCAGTGGGTTACTAAGCGCCCCCATTAACCACTCCCCATTTCTAGCTCCCAAGCCCCATAGCTCTCTGGATACACAAGGGCACTCAGGAAAGACAGATCTAGAATCTACTTAAAACCCACCACCATGGATTCAGGACCGATTAGGTGTTCGGCGCGGCAGTTATTGAAACCGGCTTCTTTTCTTCGAGATTCCAATCGTGGAGGACGTGCCTCATCAATACGACGTCGGTCGAAGGAATCGGGTCTTGGAAGAAGTCGTAGCCCTGAAAGCGTATACGGTCAGAGAGACCGAGCGCTTGTATATAGTCTTCGAATACCGGTTCGACCTCTGGAAGGTCAAGGCCGACACCGATGAGGTGTTTATTCTGATCACAACAATCCTCCCACGTTTCGGGTTAATCAGTTTGCACTTCATAGTTCGACACCGTCCTGTAGTCTCACATATGAATTGTGAACTCCGCCCGTTTCTTAAGCAGATTCCTTCGTTTGTTCTCGAAGACCTTTTCAATTAAAGTTGAGTATACTCTTCTTCTCAAAATACTTCATGGTGTGAACCCCACGCTTCCTCTTTCCTCTATATCCACTGAATATCCCGACCAGCCTCTTCGATGAGATTCCATTTAGTTACCATTCTGATTGCTTTAACTACTACTTCCTTTGCAGTGGCTGCCCATCCACTCTACACAATCGATCTCACCGTCGCCCAGCAGGGATTCGACAATAAGATGTGCTGGGTTCACGCCCGTGCAGGTGCGATTCCAGGCCCAGCCGAGACACAGCCAACAGTGGTGATGACGATGCAGAAACTCGATATCTCCGGCTCGGATGTTTATTATGCCTTAAACGAAATACGGACGACCGACAGCGGAGCGACCTGGACGGAGCCCAAGGAACACGCCTCATTCGCCCGTGTGCCATTCAGTTGGAAAGGCAAACCAAGCCTGGAGACCACGGTCTGCGATTTCACACCGCGCTGGCATTCCAAGACGCAGAAGCTATTGGGGACAGGACACACGGTAGTTTATGAAGACAATCGTGGTTTGCGCGTTCGGCCGCGCGATACGGCCTACGCGGTTTACGACACGGAGACACAGTCATGGTCGCCTTGGAAGACACTGGAGATGCCAAGTGACCTGAAGTTTGATAACAGCGGTGCCGGATGCGTTCAGCGTGTGGACCTGGAGAATGGCGACATTCTCTTACCCACCTACTTTAAACCAATCGGCACCGACCAATACTCCACCACAGTGATGCGGTGCCATTTCGATGGGGAAACACTGAAGTACGTCGAGCACGGCAGCGAGTTGAGTGTAGCGGTAAAACGAGGTCTCTATGAGCCATCGCTGACAAGGTTCAGTGAACAGTTTTATCTTACCATGCGCAACGATGACGATGGCTATGTTACAGTGAGCGACGACGGTCTGACTTATAACGAGCCACAGAAGTGGACCTACGACGACGGCGAGGTTTTAGGCAATTACAACACCCAGCAACACTGGGTTAGCCACAGCGACGCACTATTCCTGGTCTACACGCGGCGCGGAGCAGACAACGATCATGTCTTCCGTCATCGAGCGCCTCTTTTTATCGCGCAGGTCGATCCTGAAAAGCTCCAGATAATACGCGCGAGTGAGCAAATTCTCGTTCCCGAAAAAGGGGCTCGAATGGGTAATTTTGGAGTGACCGAAATCAGCGCGAATGAAACCTGGGTCACGGTAACCGAGTGGATGCAGGGTCCGGCCCCCAACTACTCCAATCCGGCACCAGTCGTCGAACGAGGTGCGGACAATCGTATTTGGGTGGCGAAGATCAAGTGGACCCAACCGAATCGAAGCTTTCCTTAAACTCCATCAAGCACCTCTCGGCATTTCGAGATACAGCCAGACTAACCGGCCCCTTAAGAGGCGACCGTCTTCTTTTCCGTTCCAAGCAGTGAGCGAAATCAACCTCATTACGTATTTACTATGCAAATACATGAATAATTATCCCTAACCAATAACGCTCACCTCATTCAGCGTCACTCCCTACTTATCCCTTATCCGCCTCAAAGAGTTTCTCCCCCGCGGCCTCCCACTCGGAGGTGGCCTCGCTGATTTGGTCAACGATGGCACTCAGCTCGCGGTTGAGGTGGTGGGCTTTACCCGGATCGTTGTAGGTCTCAGGTGACTCAAGCGCGTCGGTGATTTCATTTTGCTTTGCTTCGAGCCTGGAAACTACTTCCTCAAGTCGACTCACCTCTTGGCGAAGTTTCTTGATATCGTTACGGCTGACCTTTCGTGCATTGGACGATCCGGAGCCCGCAGACTTTCCCTTGCTCTTGGCAGACTTGGAATCCTGTACGGGACGGCCGTCCGTGAATTTTGCGGTGATCGCGGAACGGGCATCTTTCGCTTTGGATTTTTCGAGATAGTAGTCGTAGTCCCCGGCATACGGCGTGAGCTGTCCGGAGTGAACGTGGAGCACAGTTTTCGCAAGGGTCCGGATGAAATGCACATCATGGGAAATAAAAATCAGCGTACCTTCATACTGCTTGAGCGCATGCACCATGACATCGATCGACGAAATATCCAGGTGAGTCGTCGGCTCATCCATCAGCAGAAAATTGGGAGGATCTACCAAGAGACGGGCTAGATTCAGGCGCGATTTCTCACCCCCCGAAAGAACGGAGACCTTCTTAAACACGTCATCACTGCGGAACAGGAAACTACCCAGGATCATCCGGGCCTTCTGCTCGGTCAGGCCGTTTTGTGACGTCCTCAGATCCATCATATTCTCAAGCACAGAGGCATTCGTATTGAGGACATCAGTACGCTGTTGAGCGAAGTAGCCAGCCGTTACATTGACCCCGAGCTCACGGGTGCCACCTTGAATTTCAAGCGTCTCGGCGAGGATTTTCAAAAGCGTCGATTTACCCGCTCCATTGGGTCCGATGAGCACAATCCGTTCACCCCGTTCCGCTGTAAAGTTGAGATCACGGTATACCACATGATCACCGTAAGCCTGATGCACGTTCTTCAACTCCACCACTTTGATTCCTGAACGCACGGGTTGGGGAAACCTAAAATTGATCCGCATGAGCTCACCCTCGGGTGCTTCAAGCGCGTCATCCTGGATACGCCCGATCTGTTTCTCCTTGGATTTAGCCCGTGTCGCCATGGAGGCCTTGGCCCCAAACCGGTTTACGAACTTCTGAAGGTGCGCGATTTCCCGTTGTTGATTCTTGTAGGCAGCGGAGTGCTGATCCTTCCGCGCTTCTTTTTCTACCAGGTAATCATCGTAATCTCCGGTGTAACGATGGAGGGTGCGGCTGCGAAGTTCGAGGACTCCAGTGCAGAGCGCGTTTAGAAAGGCCCGGTCGTGAGAGATGACCACCAACCCTCCGGGATAATGCGTGAGATAATCCTGGAACCAGAGGAGGGCTTCGAGATCGAGGTGATTGGTAGGCTCATCGAGAAGCAGCAGCGCGGGCTCGCTAACAAGAAGACGGGCGATATGTGCCCGCATGACCCAGCCACCGGAAAACGTTTTGGCCTGTTTTTCAAAGTCGGATTCCCGAAACCCAAGCCCGGACAGGATCTTTTTGGCGCGCGGCTCGAGCGTGTAATCGATATCCCAATCATCATCATCTGGCTCGAGTTTCTGTCCGCTGGAGGCGATGTGCAGGATACTTTCCTCGCCGACCGGGGCACTTTCCTGAGGTAAAAACCCGAAGTCCGCTCCGCGCTCCCACTCAATAATACCCGTGTCAGGCTCATCCTGACCGAGAATCAGGTTAAACAGGGTGGACTTACCTGCACCATTGGCACCCACCAGACCAAACCGGTCTGTACGGGCAATAAAGAGCGACACGTTCGCAAAAAGTTCACGGGCCCCATAGGATTTAGATACGTCGGCAATTGTAAGCATAAAAGCTCACGGATGCTGAGAAGTCGGATCAGCACGTCAATGGTTTGCTTGGATTTGTTTCATGAGAGGTTTCCCCTGACTATGAGACATGAGGCCGCTATTAACCCGCGCAAAGCCGCCAAGAGGCAAAGAAGAGATGCTTCAACCACAGATGAATACCGATCCGATGCACCGTAGTATTCTTAGGGCTTTTACTCCGTGCTCCCCGTCCCTCCGTGGGAGAATCCTTTTTATTTTAACCATTGATTTTGAATCAGGCAGAAGCCTTGCGTTGCGCTTCCTGAATCTATTGCGTCTCCAGTGCACTTTGCCAAGAAAACGACTGTAGATAAACCCCAGCCCCATGAAAGCATTTACCCTAACCGTCTTTAGTTTGAGCTGCCTGATCTTGGCCTTCACGTCAGCGGGTTATTCGCAATCTGCGAGCAGACAAATAGTGAGCGCACACATCGATGATACATTGCCCGGTTGGATGGCGCTGACGGCTGAAGATTTTGTGGCGGTAAATAGTGCGGAGGACACTTGGTCATGGAAGGACGGCATTCTTCATTGCACGGGCAGTCCCATAAGCGTGATACAAAGTCGAAAGGAGTTTAAGAACTTTGAAATGGTGGTCGAGTGGAACCACCAAAAAGCCGCAGGCAATTCGGGACTGTTTATCTGGACGACCCCGGAATCCATTGAACGTCTACAAAGCCCGAATAATCCCGGACCGCCTCTGCCCGACGGTATTGAAATCCAGATGCTCGACCATGCCTTCACCGCCCAGGTTCAAGCCAGCGGAGAAGCAACCGACTGGTTCACCACCCATGGGGATGTGTTTCCGGTGCGCGTTAAAATGACTCCGTTTCCACCCGTATCCCCGGTTCCCAATCAGCGGGTGATGACGAAAGACTTCGGCCACGGCGAATTCGAAATTACAGGCAGACAAACCCCCGGGCGAAGTTTTCCACGTAAGCAGCTAAGCAAAGGACATGGTGAGTGGAATCATTACTACATTCGTGCGATCAACGGCGAGGTACGACTCTGGGTAAACGGCGAAGAAGTTTCGGGAGGCACTGACTGCGATCCGTCGACCGGTTACCTCTGCCTGGAGAGCGAAGGCTCCCCTATCCTCTTTCGCAACCTGCGCATACGTGAGCTACCCTAAATAAACAGACAACAAAACCTAAGTACTCCGATAAACGGAAGGCACATACCTCCTTACTCGGCTAAAGCCCCGGTATAACCGTCTGGGCGTTTTTGAAATATAGCTTTTCCAATACCTCGGTCGGTAGGTTGAGTCCTTGGGTCGTGTAACCCCGGTAGGTAGCCATGCCATCCGAGCTAAAGTAGTTCCACTGCTCTTCATACATCTGTCGGGTACGTTCTTTAAATTTCCTGTTTGCCTCTTTGCCGGCAGCGGCAGCACCACTGTTGTCCGGGCCGTCGATGGAAAGGTCCGTTCCATAGAGAATGCGGTCTTGGTATTGAATAAAAAACGCACGGACTTTTTCAGTTGGCTGACGCATAAGAAACTGCACCCGGCCCGCCACGCCGACATACATGTTTGGGTAAATGGCCAAGCGACTGTCCACCATGCCCACATCGTGCGACATGCTCCCGAGATGAAAAGCAACAAAGGTCATATCCGGATGTTTGGCAACGCGGGCATCCCGCGCAGCGATGATGCGTTCGTAGCTGGGTACATCTGGCTTCCCATAAAAATGCCATTCCGGATTTTCGCGCTGGTAATTGTGCAGAGGATTTCCGTCTTCGAGCGGCCGCCAGGCATGAATGGGTTCCGCCAGATGACCCAGCACTGGCCGGCCGTGCACGACGATATGTTCGATGATGGGATCAAAGACAGGATCGTCGAAATGGATGTGGTCGCCGTGATCATTGGTTGCCGCCAAGCCCACATCCTTCCATACCTTCACCGCCAGCGCGTCGTTTTCAAAGTCTTCATTCAAGCCAGTGATGGTTTTTCCCACATACCCGGGTTCATTGATGTCCCACAGAGGAAAGGTGCTGGCCCAGGAAAACTTTTCCGGATACTTTACCGACAGCCGGAGAGCCGAATCATGCCGGTAGTTATAGATATCTGCCTCCATGCCGCGAACGCTCACATTCAGCACACCGATCAGATTGATCTCATCCATCAATTCCAGATAAGCGGGGGAATCCTCGTAGATGTGAACATGCACATCAATCTTGGGGAAAGTTTCAAACGCCCTGTTTGTAGCTTGAGTGACTCCCATTCCAAACAACAGGAAAAAGAGAGAAACGAAAACGTGTTTTGGAATACTCATTGTTGTTGGCAAGTGTAATCCTAACCCTAGGGCAGGCAATGGTTTTCAGGATCCAAAACTTCGATGATTTTCATCGGAAGACAATTAACGTGTCCCTATTTGGAGGTGCTAAATTTCAGTGTTTTGGGAAACCCTTCAAACTGATCACCCGGTTTTGGATTCGCTGCGTCAAACTGTAGCCGCCACGTCTCAAAGGTCACGTTTCCCGTCTTCCGATCAAAGTGGATCAAGCCATGCCCCGAACCTTTCTGATGCCCTATACTCTCAGGATCTTGAGCGCCTTTCGGAATCAGGTTACTTCCCTTTTCCGGATTCGCTACAGCCAGCACCGTCATCTTATTGCCAAGGCTATCCAGGTATCTACCCGTCCAGTACGGATCGTCCTGCTTCCTGTTCTCACCGGCTTCCTCCGGCCACCAGGCCCGTGGAAACCCATTGGCTGTGCCGGGTACCATAAACCCGATCGGTCCATCCTCCCACTCGTCGACCCCATGCCGAACCAGGGCCCCCAAGTGCTGGTCACCATGAACCATCACCACATCCCGACCCAGTATATCCAAGGCAAGGTCGCGTTTGTTCTGAGGCCAGCCATTAGAATCCGCACCCGATTCACTGGCATTCAAATTTCTACCGGTATGCGTGGTCACTTTGCAAAAGATGGTCTGCGTCAATGCCACTTTAAAATCTCCCGCGTCCTCCTTTATCCAGCTTCTTAAAAACGCTTCCTGCCTCGGGCCCAACAGTTCCGCTCCCTCCAGTGTAAGAGCCGTTACATCCGCTTCACCCTCTACTTCATGCGCGAAGGAACCAGGACCTGATTTAAACTTCCGATCCTCGACCACCGCAAAACTCAATCCCCCGTAATTAATATCGGTGAAGTAAACCCCGATCCCCTGCTCCACCGGCTTCGGGTCCACAGGATCCGGCAGGTGAGACGTTTGAGTTCGCTCCACCGCATTCACCCAGGCCGGGTCCATCACATAACCGCCTTTGGGAAAATCCTGCCCCCCAGGATTCTCACTCATATTAGGAACGCTCCTACCCCCATGGCCCCAGAGATTTCCCTGGAACACATCGTGGTCATCGGGCAGAATAACACTGGGCCGGTCTTTCAAAACCTCCCGCCAGGACCAACCGAACATCCAGTATTTTCTCAGGTAGTCGAGCATGGCAAGGTCCACCGGCGACCGGATTTTCCCAAACCCACCAAAGCTTTCATAGATCTGATCACCCGCAAAATAAAGCATATCCGGATCCTGGATACGCGTATTCTCCACCACTCTGGAATTGGGAAAGATATAGCCATTGTCGCAAGAGAAGGCTCCCAGGGTAAAACTCCGCTCATCCCTCGGATCTTTGCGCACGGTTCCCGACCAATAATAGTCCGTTCCCTCCCAATTATAAGCCACCCGGTATTCGACCGCCTCGGTATCATCCCAGTTCTCTAAACGGAAGTGGGCCGTTCGTGCCATCGGGTGCACTGCCGAACTGCCAGCCTCCACCCAACTGCCCTCCCGTTTGAGCTCCAGCCGGACCGGCGCTTCCGAGCCCTCCACCGGCGCCATGAGCGCGGTCAGTTTCAGGATATTCCTACTCAAGGTATAGTTCGTCCAAAGTATGGGTCCAAAGCGATGCGCCTTGTTTTCCTCCACGGCACGTCCAGCAACCGACCAGTCCCGAAATCGCCAGCTGGATCCATCCGGATCGGCAGCTCTGTCCGATCCATTCGCCAGCAAGGCCACATTGCCCAGTAATGTATCAGCGAGCACAGTCGTTTCGAGCGTAGCTGTTTGTTCTCCATCTACTTCCTCGGCCATCAGCTTCAGTGACGCCTTCGCACCACTTAGCTGTGCATTGAAGCGCAGGCGGATCCATTGATTGGCATTCAGCTTATGGTTCGACACCTGGTCATTCAGGACAATGGATCCATCTGCCCGGAGCCCCAAGTCCATCCAGGTTACACCCTGCACCAGCGCGTGCCTGAAATTATCCAGCTCGCCACGCACACCGATTCGAAAACCTCCCACAAACGCTTCCGGTGATTTCTTGGGCATCTTACCGTCCAGCTTTACCTGAACTTCCATTTCAAGATCACCGGATCCACCCGTCACTTGATGGGTTAGCAAGTGAAGCGTCCGATCATAAGCCGCCAGCCCAACCACCTCTCCGGCGTTCACCCGCCAATCCTGCAACGGATTCGCCCAGTGCTCAGGGCCAATCCAGATACGGTCGCCAGTCCATTGACTCTCAAACGAAGCCGCATGAATGGTGGTGCTAAACAGCAACGAGGAAAACAGGGTGATAACTAATTTCATAGGGTTTATAGAAAATGAGAGCCTGTAGCCAGAATTCGCAACAAGAATGAATATTCTCGCCCAAAGACCTTGAAGCACGGAGTATTCAAGCTGCAATCAATACTTGATATGAGAATCAGTTTTAAACGCTTGGAATACCCCATCCTTCTA
>CALGUT010000672.1 GCA_937920335.1 uncultured Opitutales bacterium | reverse complement strand
GCGGATGAGCGTGGAGGAAATTTTGGAGGAGTATGGCATTCAGATGTGACTCATCAGGAAGCGCCAGCTTTGGGTTCCATTCTGTATGCAAAAGATGTTCCGCCAGTGGGTGGAGATACGTTATTTGCGAATCAATACCTCGCCTATGAAACCTTATCAGAGGGCATGAAGAAATTGCTGGAAGGTTTGGTGGCGATGCATACAGCGAAGGGGCCGTTTGGTCCGGAAGGCCGAGCCAAATATCAGTGGAAGAACATGGATGTGGTTCCCAACGAAAAAGCGCTGGAAGAGATGGAGCATCCGGTTGTTCGCACTCACCCTGAAACCGGGCGGAAGGGGCTTTTTGTAAATAAGACCTTCAATGTGCGTTTTAAGGATATGACCGAAGAGGAGAGTGCTCCTTTATTGAACTTTCTATTCGAACACTCCCGCCGGGAAGCCTTTACCTGCCGCTTTAAATGGCAGAAAGGTTCGATTGCTTTCTGGGATAATCGTAGTGTAATGCATTATGCCTTGAACGACTACAATGGTCACCGGCGCGAGATGCACCGTGTGACAATTGCGGGGGACAAGCCTTACTAAGTCCGCGCTAGCGATGAACGGTATCCACTGTGACACCATCCCAGTCGTCTGTGCGGAAGGGAGTCATCGGTAGGCCGTCTCGGCTAAACATATTACAGACTGGGTTGTTGGCCCAGGCGTAACGGACAGCGACTGGTGAATTGATCGAGTCACTCCATACGGTCACTTCATTGCTACCCGTGATTTCTGCGTCGGCCCAGACGAACTGCTTATCTTTCCCCGCGATGGCAAATCCTTGCGGTTCGCGAGTATCGAATGAATAGAGGCCTTGTCCGGCGTGGTCGAATGTCAGAACGATTTTGTTACCGGCCTTAGTCATCGATTCGTATCTGGGGCTACTGTATAGAATGTCGAATCCGTAATCCTTAGCGAGAGCCCAACGTGCGAGTCGATTTCCAACCTCCTGTTTGTTGCGCGGGTGAATATCGCGACCTTCACCGACATCGATGATTACCGCTTGGCCTACATTGTCCAAGCGATCCATCGTCATGGTTTGTGCTTCACGAAGTTCAGCCCAGGCATAGTCGCCGGGGTCATCTTCTTCAGCCAAGTAATCAGCAAGCTGAACGTAGTAGAACGGAAAGTCTCCTTGTTTCCATTCATCGCGCCAGTGTTGGATCATAAGCGGGAACAGATCGCGGTATTGGTAGGCTCGACTTGCATTGGATTCCCCCTGATACCAGATGGCACCGCGGATACCGTATCCGATGGTTGGGTGAAGAACACCGTTGTAAATATTGGCTGGTCTTTGATTGCCAGTCATGAGGTCACGGGGACGGCGAGGTTCGTTGCCTTTGCTACCATCAGCTTTCCATTTTTCGACCCGTTTTTTCCAGTCTCGCAATTCTTCATCAAAGTTGCTCGTGGATTCCTCTTTCTTCCACCATTTCATCATCTCGTCAAATCGACCATCTTCTTCGAGTACGTCCCGACGGATCCACGCGTCAGCAGCGGAGCCTCCCCAGGCATTGTCAATCAGGCCGATCGGAACATCGAGTGCGTCGTGAAGTCGGCGGCCAAAAAAGTATCCGACGGCAGAGAAGTCTTTGAGGACATCAGCGCTGCAAGCTTCCCATTGGCCGTTGAAGTCGTTTTGGGCTTCCTGGGTTCCCACCTGCGGAACGGAAATGAGCCGTATATTAGGATGATTGGCAGTCAGCAGCTCAACTTCTGCATTGTAGGAGTTGTTCACGGTCCAAGCCATATTGGACTGCCCAGAGCAGATCCACACTTCGCCGACGAGGACATCGTCAAAAAAGAACTCTTCATTCTCGCCCTCGATTTCTAAACGGTAGGGACCTCCAGCGGGAATGGGTCGGAGCGTGACTCTCCAATAACCGTCATCATCGGCCGTTGCTGAATGACTTTGTCCATAAATTTCGACTTCTATGTCTTCACCCGGCTCAGCCCAGCCCCATACCGGATTTTTTTGTTTTTGTTGCAGGACCATGTGGTCTCCAAAAATAGAGGGTAGGGTGATTTCGGCGCTCACAAACTGAGCGGAGGCTATTACCGAGGTAATGAGGAAGATGAGCTTTTTATGAATGGTCATATGGGTGTGGGTTTAAACTGAAAGGGTTGGGGCTACAGAAATTCGGGGGCTAACCAACGGGGCAGAAACAAGATCATTTCCGGGAAGAGTATAACGAGTATCAAAAGGATCAACATGGGGACAAGAATGATTCCCACGTCTTTGATGGCATCAACAACTTTTATCTTTCCTAAGGCGCAAGAGATGAGCAGGCACAAGCCGTAGGGGGGGGTAACTAACCCGAAGGCCAAAGAAATGACTCCGATGATGGCAAAATGGATCGGGTGCATGCCTACTTTTTCGGCCAATGGTAGTAGGATCGTTCCCAGGATAATGATCGCTGGTATAGCGTCGATAAACATACCGATTACCAGGAACGCCAGCGCGACAATGAATCCAGTTGTGATGATGCCTGTTCCATATTGAGCCATCGTATCTACGAGCGCTTGAGGAACGCGGTAGTAGGCGAGGAGCCAACCAAATGCAGAAGCGGTACCGATACAGAAAAGCGAAATCGCGGCGAGACGCGCTGAGTCGTATAGCACTTTAGGGAACTCTTTGAGTCCTATTTTTCTGTAAACGACAGCACCAAGAAATGCTGAATAGACGACTGCTACCACCGAAGCCTCAGTGGGCGTGAAAAACCCAAATACGATACCGCCGACAATGATAGCTGGAGTAACCAACGCGAAAATGGCTTGGCCGAGGGCTTTGAAGAACTCTATGAGCGATGAGCGTTTGTAGATGGGGTAGTTTCTTAACTTGGCGTAGACGAAAACGGTGCTCATCATAAAGACCGCCATGAGGAAACCGGGCACCACGCCGGCGAGAAACAGGCCCCCGATAGAAACGGACATCAGGCCACCCCAGACGATCATGAGAATGCTCGGAGGAATGATGACTCCCATCACAGATGAGCAGGCGGTAATCGCTACAGCAAAATTAGTGTCATAGCCTTGCTTCTTCATGGCGGGAATCATGAGCGATCCGATACCCGCTGCGTCTGCGGTTGAGGACCCAGATATTCCAGCGAAGAGCATGCTAACCATCACATTGATATGGCCGAGACCGCCTGGTAAATGTCCGACAGAAGCGCGCGCGAGATTGACAAGGCGCTCCGTTATACCCGACGCATTCATGAGATTGGCTGCGAGTAAGAAGAAAGGAACTGCGAGCAGGATGAATGAGTTGTAGGACTTCCACATCTCCTGGAGCAGGATGATCGGCCTCATTTGAGGATCGATTAAAAAGACCGGGATGCAGGCAAGGCCGAGTGCAAACGACACGGGAACCCTGACCAGGATCAAAACGGCAAATACGCCGAATAGAATGAGAGACACTTCACCGGCACTCATTCTTCGATGGTCTGGTTGGTGTGTTTAATGAGTCCGATGTCATCTGCTATTTTCTCAATGAGAAACAGCATCCAGCTAAAACCTGCCAATGGGAATGCGATATAAATAGTCGCCATGTTGATACCACTCATTTCGGAAGATTGGATAAATCCGAATTGTAAAAATTCGATTCCGAATACGATGAAGATTCCAGCCATTGCACCGATAGAAATGTGCACGATCAGATTTCTGATTCCCTGACTTCTTTTGGAAGTCGGGTGGGGGAGTAGATCGACATCGAAGTGAGTGCCGTCCCGAACCGCAATCATGGCGCCGATCATAATGATCCAGACAAAGCAGAATCGCGCTACCTCTTCAGTCCAGATATAGCGGGGGATAATTCCCGTGTAGCGAGAAAGGATTTGAAGAGATACCGGAATGATAATCAGCGCCATCAGTGCTGTTATCAAAACGACGAGTACTCGGTGATAGCCTTTGTTGAATGATCTCAGAAATCCCAAGGCTGGCCCGGGTTTTTTTTCGTCACTAAGTTCCATGGTAGTGGGCTGCCGGATACGTGATCGACCTATTGAACCTGATTGATGCGGTTCAGGACTTCTGTCGCCTCGATTTCCGCAGCGTAAGCCTGTTTGACGGGCTCTGCTAGCGTGAGGAGCATCTTTCGTTCGGTAAATGGGTGGGTCTTCAGTTTTCCCTCATTTTCCATCGCGGAAAGAATTTCAGCATCCTGGGAAGATTCCATTTGCCGCCCGAATGCTCCCGCTTCTTTACCGGCTTTTAGAATCGCAGCCTGTAGGTCTTCCGGCAAGCGCCTGAATGTTTTGCCACTGAAGCACAATGGACGCACGGTGATGGCATGTTGGGTTAATGCGATATCAGGTCCCACTTCGTAGAACTTCATCTGCTGAATTCCTGCCGCTTCGTTTTCCGCGGCCTCGATTACGCCGGTTTGTATCGCATTATAGACCTCATTGTAGGCAATGACGGTTGGCGTTGCTGTAATGGCTTGAAACATCTTGGTTTGTATAGGAGCTCCCATGACACGTATATCCAGTCCATTAAGCTCAGACATGTTTCGAACCGGCTTGTTAACAATCAGGTTCCGTGTGCCGCCGCCCGCATAACCGATCAATTTGACGTCGGCTTTCTCCGAAATCTGATCGGCGATGGGTTGCAGAGCGTCCCCATCGAGTACTTTGTTCCAATGGTCTATATCCCTGAAGAGGAATGGCATATCCATCAAAGGCGCTGCTTTTGAGAAGGTCGACATGTGGGAAGGGGACACGATCGCAAAATCGACTGAAAGTCCCTGGCTCATATAGCTAAAATAGTCCTTTTCGAGGCCGAGTTCACTATTTGCGTAGATCTCGAATTCAATCGGTTGACCGTAGTATTCTTTTACGAGTTCAGTGAATTTTTCCAGGGTCTTGGTGTAAGAGTGGTTCTTATCGAACTGGGAGGCCCCGCGCAAAGTGATTGTTCTATCACCTGAGCATCCGAATAGGAATAGAGCGATAACGCCTGATAGAACGGTGAGTGGTATGAATGATTGGAAGAAACGTTTCATAGGGTAAGGAGTAACTGAACGTGATTGTGTGGACTTAGACAATCAATAAAGAGTTGGGAGAGCGTGGTAGTTTGAGGTTGCTTCTTATAAGGGTCGGGAGGTCATTATAGGGGTATGCCTCGTTCTATTCTTCTTCCCCTTCTCTTGATCGTTTCACTTACCAAGTTGTGGAGTGCTCCACCTAATATCGTCTACATCATGTCTGACGAACTCGCGTATTTCGAGCTTGGGCACATGGGGAATCCCTACCTCAAAACGCCCAATATGGACAAGATGGCAACGAATGGGATCAGATTTACCAATGCGTTGGCGGCAGCGCCCGTATGCGGCCCGCTTCGTGGCAGTATGATGACCGGTAAGCACGCTGGACATGCGTCTGTGCGTGAGAACGATGGAGGGACACCTTTGCGGGCTGAGGAGGAAACGATTGCTTCTTTGCTCAAGAAAAACGGGTATGCCACTGGAGGGTTCGGGAAATGGGGTGCGGGAGGCCGCGGATCGACCGGTGTTCCTGAGAAGCATGGGTTCGATGAGTTTTTTGGCTACTATGATCAGGTACATGCCCACTCGTTTTATCCGCCTTATCTAATACGCAATAGTGAGGAAGTCGTTCTTCCGGGAAACGAAGGCGGTCGCAGCGGCGAAACCTATTCTCATTATCCCATCATGGAAGCAGGTCTGCAGTTTATTCGGGAGAACAAAGATCAGCCATTTTTCGCGTATTTTCCCATTACCCCTCCTCACGGTATGTATGATATTCCTGAGGACGATTTGGCTTGGGAGTCTTATAAAGACGAAGCCTGGATGAACGATCCAGCGGTTAATCAAGAAGCGAAAAACTACGCGGCCATGGTGACTATGATCGATAACGATCTGGGAACGATTCTCGAACTGCTCGATGACCTGGGCCTCAGAGAGAATACAATCGTCTTTTTCACCGGGGATAATGGTGGGCAGGCGCGATTTAAGTCGGACGACCATCCTCACGGGTTTTTCGGCCCGAATCTGAACCCGGCAACCGGGGCCGTTTTTCGGGGTGGAAAGACGAACCTGTATGAAGGCGGACTCAAGATCCCGTATCTGGTTCAGTGGACTGGGGAAATTGATGCAGGTGGCGTGAGTGATTTTGTGTTCTCCCAAGTCGATGTGTTGGCTACCCTTTGTGATATTGGAGGAGCTACGATTCCGGATGACACGGATGGCCGTTCTGTAGTACCCGAAATTCTAGGTAAATCAAATGAGCGGGCCAGTCACGACATGTTCTACTGGGAGTATAAGGGGCAGACAGCGGTTCGTTATGGTTATTGGAAGGCCATTCAACCGGGTGTGAATAAGCTCTGGGAACTCTATGACCTTTCCAATGATATCGAAGAATTAAACTCAATCGCGGAAGCGAACCCCGCGATAATTAACAAGATGAAAGCGTTTGCGAAAGCGCAGCACACACCAGTTCGGCCAGGCACCTTCTTGGATCCCGATCGAGTGCTTCACGAACGGGATCGGTGGGCAAAGTGGGGGACTTCCAGAGATAACGCTAATTAGAGTTTATCTTTGTTCCTTCGTTACCGATTACCTCGATTTCTCCCATTTCAACCCGCGATTTATCCGTCACTCGTTTTTGAGTGAGTCCCTTAAGGTTTTTTCCGTAAAAATCGCCCGCAACTAGATTTAAGTCTTCAATCGCTTTCTCAAAAGACTGTCCAATGGCGCGAATGCTATAGCGAGTGGTCCAGAGAGGTTGGGCTTCGCCAGCTTTCAGCTTAGGGTAATCATAAGCAACTAGAACGATAAAGTAGCGTTCCTGATCCAATAGAGTTTTTAGAAGACGTTCCTCACTTCTGGTGACGTTGCTACCTATGAAGGCTTCCTCCATTCCTAGCAGTTGGGCTTTGTAGAACAGTGACATCTGGCCTCCTGTTTCAGAGTTCTCCCTTGCTGCCATGCTGAATCCGAAATCAGCAGTCGCATTCATCTCTGATGGTGTTAGGATTGCTCCCCCGGCACCCGCATTCGCAACCTCTTCAGTGTAACCTTGGTCTTCGAGGGATGTGTAGCCGAGCATGTCTTCAAGGCTGGGTTCGGTGGTGGTTCGCCCATAGTGAACAACCAACAACAGATCGCTATCACCTGGTTCAGGGAGTGCGTAGTATCCCTGTTTCTTGAGATGGACGGCCATGTTTTGGATGATGTCATCGAAAGACATATTGCTCATCCCAGAATCTTTAGTCGTTCCCGGGTGATAGTTGCCTTTCATGAACATGTAGGTCTGGGTTTTCTTATTCTCGTTCAGAGCTCGGCTCTTCGTGTATTCATCCGACGCTATCGCTTTTATGGCGATGCGGTTTTCCGCATAAGTGCTGCTGAAACACAGAACCGTAAGGGTGATCAGGAGGTAGGTTTTTTGCACGACGTTTGTGTTTCTTTTATTGAGGATAAATCAGTTGGTGTTATCTGATTCGGAGGGTTCTTCAGTTATAACTTCGATGTCACCCATCTCTACGCGTGAGTAGTCGTCGACACGCTTGCGTGTGAGTCCTTTAAGGTTTTTACCGAAGAAGTCGCCTGCTACGACGTTCATCCCCTTTATAGCGTCTTCGAAATTCTGTCCGTAGGCGCGGATGCTATAACGAGTTGACCAGACCAGTTGAGGCTTTCCTTCCTTCACGCTGGTGTAGTCGTAGGCCATCAGGATTACGAAATACCGTTCTTCCTGTAATAGGCTCTTGAGCTCGTATTCATCTTGTGGTGACACACGATTTGTGAACGCTTCTTCCATGCCGATCAGTTTGGCTTTGAAATAGCGTCCCTGTTCGTTTGATTCGGCGATTGCCTGAGTGCTATTGAGGTTAAAGGAAAGATTGTAAATAGCATCCAACTGGGCTGGGTCTAACGCGGTGCCGCCTCCGCCCGCACTGGCCACGGTGTCATTATAGCCGAGATCCTCCAAAGAGGTTATTCCCCATTGATCCTCGTAGGATTCCTCGAAATCGGTCACGCCGTAGTGAACAGCGATTAATAGATCGCCTTCGCCTTTGATCGGATTCGGATAGAATCCCTGGCGAGTTAGCTGGACGGCCAGATCCTGAACGATGTCGGTGAAAGAAACGTCCTCCATTCCCGAGTTCTTAGAGAGGCCTGAGAAGTACCTTCCTTTAATGAATTGGTAGGTTTGGGTTTTCTTTTTTTCGTCGAGTGCTCGATCCTTAACGTAGTCTTCCGAAGCAACAGCTTTGACCATGACGCGATTTGCACCTTGGAGAGGTGCTAGTGAGACACTGAGTAGAACTGCAATATATAAAGATCTAAGAGCGAAATGCATAGACGACATTAGATTAGTGTTGTTTCAGATAATGGCCTTTTGCAAAGAAAACGCAAGGTTGTGCCTAAAGGTTACTTTCAACATTCTTTTAGGGCTTTTGGCTCCAAAGCGGCAGTTTCAGGGGGTTCGTGAGATCGCCGTCTTGATTCTCTAGATGAACAGTTTTTCAATCGGTAGCCCGCGGTCGGTGACCGGAACGGGGCGGTCTCCATCGAACAATTCTTTAGTATAATCTATTCCGAGTGCGTGGTGCATGGTCGCATGTAAATCAGGAACAGATACAGGATCGCGCAGGACCGTCTTTGAGAGTTCGTCCGTCTCGCCGTAGGCTCCGAGATGGTTCAGTCCGCCTCCTGCGAGCGCTACGCTGAAAGCGCTGCCCTGGTGTCCCCGTCCCCCTTTAAAGTCAAACGCCGAGGGTCTCCCGAATTCGCCTGCCACGGCGATGAGAGTGGTGTCAAGCAATCGATTCTGCTCCAGATCATCGATCAGTGTGGCGAGCGCGTTGTCCAATTCCGTGATGAGTAGGTGTTGTCCGAGTTGTCCGTCCTGGTGCGTGTCCCACCCGGTGCCATTGGCGAAGTTTAGATTGTGAAGCACTTCAACAAATCGGGTTCCCCGTTGCACAAGTCGCCGGGCGAGTAGGCAGCGTTGCCCGAATTCACTTCCGTAACTTTGCCGCAGACTGTCGGCTTCGCGATCCAGGTTAAATACTCCGGAGAATTCTCCGCGGCTCATTTGCTGGCTGGTCTCAATGACGGAGTCGTAGTCGAGGAGCGGGTCATCGCGGTTTACTGACTCATGAAGCTGTTCGCGAACTGAGCTAAGCATTTTCTGACGTCGCAGCTCGCGCGCTTCTGAAATGGTGGGGGCTCTGACAAACCCAACGGGACCTTTGGTGGTATCAGTTACATACAGATAACTGTATTTCGCGCCGAGAAAACCGGCTCCACGTGAATCACTGGGGGGACCACAAACGACGTAACCTGGCATGCCTGTCTGAGCGGCCCCGAGTTCGTGATTCATGATGGCTCCGACAGATGGGTAGACGGTAGTTCCACTTATCGGACGTCCAGTGTGCAAAAAATTGACCGCTGCCGCATGCTCATTGATCACGTCGTGATTCACGCTCCGGATGAGTGTCATTCGATCCATGCGAGCCGCAATTTTGGAAAGGTATTCGGTGACCTGGACTCCATCTACGGCGGTATCAATCGCATCGTAGGCTGAGCCGGGTATACGCTCCTCCGGATCGCCTCTGCGTTTGGGGTCCCAGGTGTCAACTTGGGCGTTTCCGCCGCCAAGCCAAATGAATATGCACGCTTCTGCTTTACCCTTTGGAAGGTTAGTAGCCCGTATCGATGAGGGCACCGCCGCAAGCATGCTTGCGGCTCCTGCAGCCTTAAGAAATTGTCGGCGATTGATTCCAGTAAGGAAGTTGGTTTCGTATCCTGTATTCATGGCTGTTTTACCGGATATATTGAAATTCGGGGGAATTGATGAGGACCCACAGACTATCCTCCATGCGTTCCCGCCAGTCTGGGTCCAAGCTGGTTGTGGGCGTGGGTCCGTTTAGTAGACGTGCTTCTTTTTCCGCCACGTAGTAGTTGGCTTCAATACTCAAATGATTGCCCCAGGTCACTTCGCGGACTTCGGGAGTCCAATCAGTTGATTGG
>CALGUT010000671.1 GCA_937920335.1 uncultured Opitutales bacterium | reverse complement strand
TGCAGATCTGACGCCCCTACTCTATGGTGTCAAACCGCCGCAATGGCGCAGTCACGTCTACTATCACTTTTACGAGTCCTACGACGAAACCCATCAAGTGGCTAAACACGAGGGGGTCTTTGATGGTCGGTACAAGCTCATCCATTTTTACGAAATCGACGAATGGGAATTCTTCGACTGTGAATCAGATCCCTATGAAATGCACAATCGGATCGATGATGCTAAATTCCGCAGCGAAGTGAACGTCCTTAAAACCGAACTTGCGAATCTCAAACGCCAATACGAGGTCGAGACTCCCCTTTAGCCTAACATCTCATTACCCACAGTGATCAGACATAGACCCATATTTTGACTAAGACCACAGTTACACAAATTAGAACTCCAGCCAAAACCCCGATAACGATTATGATGATCAATAGCAGCTCATGAATTTTTCACTACGCCATTTTCTTTTTCCACTACTCATAATCCTCATTACTTCATTCGCCCAGGCGGCTACTCGCCCCAACATCGTGGTGATACTAACCGACGATCAAGGCTGGGGTGATTTGAGCATTCACGGTAATACCAATCTGAATACGCCGAATATCGATACGCTGGCTACCCAAGGCATGGAACTCGAGCGTTTTTACGTGTGCCCGATCTGCTCCCCTACCCGCGCAGAGTTTATGACCGGTCGTTACAATCCACGGACGGGTGTTCGATCGGCCAGCCGTGGCGAGGAACGTATGGACCTCGATGAAACAACAGTCTTTGAGGATTTCAAAGCAGCCGGCTACACGACAGCCGCATTCGGCAAATGGCACAACGGTATGCAACCCCCCTACCATCCCAATGCGCGGGGCATTGACGAATACTACGGCTTTTGTTCCGGCCACTGGGGCAGCTATTATTCACCGATGCTGGAACACAATGGGAAACTGGTGCAAGGCAAGGGCTACATCACCGATGACTTCACAACCCGTGCAATGGATTTTATAGAGGAAAAACAAGATGATCCATTTTTCGTATACCTACCCCTTTGCACGCCTCACTCCCCCATGCAGGTCCCCGAGCCTTGGTGGAACAAATTTGCCGACAACGAACTTCCTCTAAGAGCCCGCCCTGACCAACAGGAAAATCTGCAACACTCAAGAGCTGCTCTGGCCATGGTCGAAAACATCGACTGGAACGTTGGCCGTCTCATGAAGAAACTCGACGATCTCGAACTTACCGGGAACACGATTGTCATCTACTTGAGCGATAACGGCCCAAATGGTTACCGCTGGAATGGTGGCATGAAAGGCCGCAAGGGCAGCGTTGAGGAAGGCGGCGTCCGTTCACCCTTTTTCATTCGGTGGCCTGGCACCATTCAATCCGGATCTAAAACAGACACCATCGCTGGCAGTATCGACTTGAGAGCTACCTTAACCGATCTCTGCGGGATAAAGACAACGGGTGATTTGCCGATGGACGGTATCAGCCTAAAGCCTCTACTCCTGCAGTCAGAAGAAAACTGGCCCGAACGGCTTTATGTGAATCACTTCAAGGGAAAGACGAGCGTTCGCAGTCAACGGTTCCGCTTGGACTTCCAAGGCGCTTTATTTGATATGCTGAAAGATCCGGGTCAACGAACGGATGTAAGTAACAAGCATCCGGACGTGCACAAAGAGCTCCTCGCTGCCCAGAAACACTTCGACAAAACCGTGGCGAGCGAACTGCCGACCACAAAGACCGATGAGCGCCCATTCGTGATTGGACATAAGGATTTCGACTTCACACAACTTCCCGCGCGCGACGCCGAAGCCAGCGGAGAGATCCAGCGCTCGAATCGTGCGCCCAACTGTTCCTATTTTACTAACTGGGTAAGCACGGACGATACCATCACATGGAATGCAGAGGTGCTCGAATCCGGTAAGTATAACGTTCAGGTTTACTACACCTGTCCGGAAGAGGATCTTGGCTCAGTCGTTGAACTACGATTTGGGGATCGCGCAATCACACGTGAAGTCAACATTGCCAACGATCCCCCTATCGTTGGCCCCAAACTCGACCGATCCGACCGGGGTTCAGAATCGTTTGTTAAAGATTTCAAACCTCTGGACCTTGGAGTGTTCGACCTTGAAAAAGGGCAACACACCCTTACGCTTTCCGCATTGGAAAAACCGGGGAACCAGGTCATGGAAATGCGCCTCCTTATGTTTAACCGTGTTAACTAAACACCGTTAATTTACCCACACTACTCAATCAATATGAAAAAAAGATTACTCACACTTACACTTCTTGGCGTTTGCCTTTCCGCCTCATCTCTCTTCGGCGGCGCTCACCTTCCCCATGAAAAAGGCTGGAAATCACTCTTTGATGGGAAGACCTTAAAAGGTTGGGGCGTCATTCAAGGTTACGCTAATTACTACGCTGAAGATGGCGCCATTCTCGGTCGCACAGCCGAAGGTAGTCCCAACACGTTTCTACATACCTTCGAACATTTCAGCGATTTCGAATTGAAGTTCGAAGTGAAGGTAGATGTTGGACTCAACTCAGGAGTCATGATCCGGTCTAATACACGTAATTTCGGTACCCGTCGCTACTTTGGTCCTCAGATTGAAATCGAAACCAGTCCCGGACAATCAGGTTGGGTATACGGCGAGGGCCTCAACACCGGTTGGCTATCTGAGGAACCTCAGTCCAAAGACAAATCAGTCAACGAACACAATTACGTTAAAAACGATGACTGGAATGAATTTCACATCATTGCCAAAGGCGATACCATTACAACTTATATCAACGGCAACAAGGTCACCGAGAAGAAACTCGCT
>CALGUT010000670.1 GCA_937920335.1 uncultured Opitutales bacterium | reverse complement strand
GAAAAAGCGGGAACCGGAAGTATGACGATCACTGACTACGAACCGCCTTCCAAGGTTGTATTCGCCATGACGTTTAAGGGGTGGGAGGATAGCCCTTCAATCGCCTCGTTTTTACTGGTTCCTTCGGGAGACAGCACAGCTGTGACATGGGACTTCAGCGGTGAGTTCGTTGGAAATCCGATTCAGCGTTACTTTGGACTGATGTTCGATAAGCTGGTTGGCGGTGAATACGACAAGGGACTGAAGAAGTTAAAGGCACTCGTCGAGGCCGAGTGAGCGAGTCGTTTACTTACCCCGAGGGCCGGTTCGACGGTCCTGGATGCTCGTGGGTGACGTGTCGAGATCGTAAGTGGGAATATTCTTGGTCAGCGATCTTTCGTAGGCGCCGAGGATGAAACTCGAGCAAATTCCGAACCCGATTACACTGAGGGAGAGATAGAGTTTGAATTTGGGACGCAGTTGTACCTTGTGCTCGTTTTTGGCGAGGTAGCCGACGAAGAGAACCGAAATAATCCAGGCGATGGGCCAGGCTAGTCCGATGCCCCTAAACACCGAGCGAAGTTCACCAAATACCGAGAAGCCAATAAATCCCACAGCAATAATAACGGAAAACATGAGGCTGTTTCCGCGGATTACTTTAATGAGAAATCGCAGATAGAAAAAATCCATCGGTCGGTTAGCTTACAACTGTTTGTTATAAAGGGATGTGTATAGCGGTTGTGATTTATATAACTCGTTGTGAGAACCCGCTGCAAGCAAGTTTCCGTCTTCGAATACAAAGATGGAGTCGGCGAGACGGATGGTGCTGAAACGGTGGGCGATAACGATTACCGTTTTGCCTCTTACTAGCAGGTTCAGAGCATTCTGGATTTCTTCCTCACTTTGAGAGTCGAGGGCTGAGGTTGCTTCGTCCAGGATGAGGATAGGAGAATTGCGCAGGAATGCGCGGGCGATTGCGATTCGCTGGCGCTGTCCCCCTGAAAGTTGATCACCGCGCTCGCCAGCGAGCGTCTCGTAGCCCTTGTCGAACGCGGTAATGAAATCGTGCGCGAAGGCATCGCGAGAAGCCTGATAAACCTCTTCAGGAGAGGCTTCGGGTCTGCCGATGAGGATGTTGTTAAAGAGGGTGTCGTTAAAGAGTACGGGGTGCTGAGATACCATGGCCATCTGATCACGAAGGTTTTTCTTTGTGAAATGACGGATGTCAGTACCATCTATCTGTATACTCCCGGATGAGATCTCGTACAAGCGTGGAATGAGTTTTGCGAAAGTAGATTTTCCAGCGCCACTGGGTCCGACGAGCGCGACCACGGTGCCTGGTTCGACAATACCGGAAACATGCTTCAGGACAGGAACGTCGGCGTATCCAAAACTTACGTTTTCAAAGGTGATCCGGCCCATCGGAATATCGCATTGGACCGGCATCTCAGGGTCTACGATGGAATCGGGTTCATCGAGCATCTCGTTGATACGGTCGATCGATCCCTGGCACTTCTGGATATTCCCATAAAGCCGGAATATTCTTTTGAGAGGATCATAAGTCATAAACATGACCCCGCCGATTGCCAGGAAGGTTGAAAGTTGAACCGAATTTTGGTAACAATAAACGAATGTGACAGCGATGAGGCCTGATGCGAGAAACTCGACCAATGGCTGAGCCATACGCTCGTATTTGACCACTTTCATTTGTGTCTTAAACAGCTTGTTCAAGAACTTATTGAAAATGCCGATTTGTTGATCTTGCAGGTTGAATGTTCGGATCTCTGTAGTGCTATCGAGGTTCTCGCTCAGTCCTTCCGTCATGAGCCCTTGGGATTCTTGCATATCCAAGCCGTGCTTCTTGAGTCGTCGTCCCACGAAGAAAACCGGCACCATGGCGATGGGCGCTGATAGAAGAATGAAGACGATAAAGATGACTTCTTTCTCCTGCATGGAGAGAAATACCAAAGTTCCAAATGCGACGAGAACCTGTAGCGGATACGCGAACATGCCATTTGCTGACTCCTGAAGCGTATTTTGCAGGAGAGTGGTATCAGATAAGATTCGGGACAGGAGGTCCCCGCTTTTGTTCTTATCGTGATAGGCGAGTGGCAGGTGCTGCATTTTTGAAAATAGATCAGCGCGAATGCCCTGCAGGATCGTGAGGCCGCAGTTATTCATCCACAGTTGATTCAGGTAGCCGGAGACCCCACGAATAAGGAAAACTCCGGGGAGGAGGGCTG
>CALGUT010000669.1 GCA_937920335.1 uncultured Opitutales bacterium | reverse complement strand
AATATCTTAAAAGATGAGCTAGGCCGGAATTCTAGTCGGCAGAGAACATTCGAAAGCTATTGTCGCATGCATCAGGCGAGTCATTTTGCGGCTCTAAGTATGAGCCCTGTTATACCTCGCTTAAATCCTTCCGCAAACCGCTCGATCCATTCTCAATCTACGCTTTTCGGATTGAATCGGCAATTATTTGCAGTCGCTGCCGTTGTAACCCTGATAGGTTCGTTCGCGGCATTGTACTTTCAAGGGCCTTTTGGGTCCGCTCGTATCGTTAGAAACAGCAATGCGAATCTCGAGAAAATCGAAACGTTTTCGCAAGCCGAACCCACCGTGGAGTCACTTCCGCTAGAGTTTTTCAGGGCAATGAAGGCTCAAAATGAAAACCAGAACTGGTCCTATGTACAGGAACTCCGACACGCCCGCAACAATTCTTCAGCAAGAAGAGTTCAGGAACCCTCAGCATTTACCTGGTCAGAACAACAACGAACCCAACAGGAAGGCCTAGTAGCTGGGGATGACTTCGAGTTCAATTACTCCAGTTACGAATTCAAGCGTTAAGCTCTCACGGATTCAGAGCGCTCTTGATAATCTCCTCAATAGTCGCAGAGGGCCCGAGCCTGCTTATTGCTTTATTTACCGCTTTATCAGCGTCTGGTAATTTATATCCGAGAGCCATTAATGCTGAAATGGCGTCCTGGAACTTTGTCGAGTGTTCGTCTTCTGGGATCTGCGCTGAACTTCCAGTTGGAACTTCTGGCGCGATAGAGCGAATGCCGCTCTTAACCTTATCTCTTAGTTCAATAATTAGCCGTTCAGCCGTCTTTTTGCCAATCCCTGGGCATTGTGACAGGAGTTTTGCGTCTTCATTTTGAATGGCCGTTTCAAGCATCCGGATACTCATCTTTGAAAACAAAGTTAATGCCATTTTCGGCCCAACGCCTGAAACTTTTTCGACAAGCAGTTTGAAAAATTCTCTATCGTCTCGATTTACGAAACCATACAACGCTTGGGTATCATCACGGTATACTGCGTAGATAAAGAGTTTGGCAGCCTTACCAATGCCTGGGAGTTTTTCTGAGGTCGTGATAGGAACATTCACCTCATAGCCAACACCACCGGCTTCTATTACAATCTGTAAAAGGCGACTCTCAATTATGATTCCGTTCAATGATGCGATCATCGTTTACTTAAGGCCGAGTACGTCTTGCATGTGGTAAAGGCCAGCTGGCTGCTGCGTGAGCCATTCGCCTGCATGCATTGCACCCCTCGCGAATATCATTCGATCTGAAGCTTTATGAGTTAATTCCAACCGTTCCCCATCCGCTGCAAATACAACGGTATGATCTCCAACGACATCGCCACCGCGAAGACTGTGAACTCCGATCTCTCGGTCTGTGCGCTCACCGACGATACCTTCTCGGCCATGCAACAGTCTGTGATCCGACCTCACGTCGGCTGCCTTGATTCTCTCCAGGAGATTTTCAGCAGTTCCACTGGGAGCATCTTTTTTGAACCTGTGATGCATTTCAATGACTTCCACATCATAATTATTGGGAAGAATCTCAGATGCTTTTTGAGTCAAATAAAACAATAGGTTCACTCCCAAGGAATAGTTTCCAGCCCATACGACCGGTATACTGGATACGGCTTTCAGAATTGAGCCTTTTTCCTCCTCCGAATGTCCCGTAGTTCCAATGATTAAAGGTATTCCCGCTTTTCCGACGCACTCTGCGAGACTTTGGGTCGCTGAGTGATGGCTGAAGTCAATTGCAAGGTCTACACCTTCAATATGGTCTTCCGCGCAATCTCCTATATCTATTCCTGCCAAAATAGTATGGCCTTTATCTTCCGCTGCTTGCTTGAGCGCCTCACCCATGCGTCCTAAGGATCCTTGAATTAAGATATTAAGTTTCATTCTTACAGCTTCAGATTCAAGGTTTCGATTGTCTTCGATAGCATGTCGAAACTACCTTCCGAAAGTCCGCAAAGCGGTCGCCTAACCGCAGCTGACTTAATAATATCCGCACTTTCCATCATCGCTTTTACGGGAGATGGATTGGGTTCAACGAAAAGATCCACGAATAGTGGATATAGGATTTCATGAAGTTTTCTTGCAGCACTATAATCCTCATCCAATGCGGCCTTAACCATTTCGATTACGGGTTTTGGGTAAAGGTTGGAAGCTACTGAAATTACTCCTTTGGCCCCCACGGACATGAATGGGAGCGTAAGACTGTCATCTCCACTAAGAATCGTCATATCATCTCCGAGCGCCTGTCTAATTTGGCAGACACGTTCACAAGAACCTCCCGACTCTTTAATAATATTCACATGTGGATGTTTCTCCCGCAACCGAACTAAGGTCTCGATCTCTATTTGGATAACGCATCGAGAGGGTATAGAGTAGAGAATAATGGGTTTGTCCGTCGTCTCAGCAATCGCGCTAAAGTGTTGAAAGAGGCCTTCTTGGCTGGGTTTGTTGTAATACGGAGTTACTACCAGCATCGCATCCACGTTAGCTTCGTGGGCAAGTTTCGTTAGATGAATGGCTTCTCTCGTAGAGTTGGAACCAGTTCCAGCAACTACCGGGACTTTCCCTGAGGCTGTCTCGACGACACTGGATATTACCTCTGAATGTTCGCTATGGTCCAAAGTCGGCGACTCCCCCGTAGTTCCAACTGCGACTAACCCATCGATACCTTGCTCAATCTGCCATGCGGCGAAGGATTTTAGGCCATCCCAATCAACGTTTCCGTTATGGAACGGGGTTACCATCGCTGTAAGGACGCCGTAAAAATTGTAAGCCATAATACTTTCTATTTATTTATTTTACCTGAGTAGGTTGAGTTTCCGGTGAAAAATCAAGCAACTCTTTAGGCTTAGACGTCTCAGCTTAGCTGCCACAACTTGCCAAATCCATTTATCCCATCCATAATGAGCGCAGAAGATATTATAAACAGTCTCCTTAAACTGGCAGTAGAAAACGAAGCCAGCGATATTCACATCAAATCTGACAAACCTGGCATACTCAGGTTAAATGGTGTTCTTCAAGAGGTGGATATGGAACCGATAACCTCAGCGGAAGCCCGGGACTTTATCGCAGAGACCGTCCCTTACAAATTCAAGGAAGACTGGGAGCACAACGGTCAAATCGACTACAGCTATTCGATTGATGGAATCGGTCGTTTCCGTATAAACGGATTTTTTCAAAGAGGAAGCGTTAGTATCGTGTTTCGCCACGTAAAAGACCAAGCACCCACGTTTGACGACTTGAATATATCAAATGCGGATGTGCTTGAACAACTTTGTCAGTTAAAAGATGGAATCGTGTTGATATGCGGAGCTACCGGTTCGGGAAAATCGTCTACGCTAGCTTCGATGATGAATTG
>CALGUT010000668.1 GCA_937920335.1 uncultured Opitutales bacterium | reverse complement strand
CGAGGCGGTGACGATGGAGCAGGCCGTGGAGGCCGGTTCGTCGAATAAATATAATGGACTGGAAGCACACGTCATTTCCCACGAGAATGGGAGAAAGGTGTTTGCTCCGTTTATCAGTTGATCGAGTCGGGTTGCTGAATAGTGCGGTGGTTTACCACTGGCAGCATCCTCGGGGGTCATACGATCGATGACCTATAAAGCGGTGGGCGATCGGGTATCGTGTAACTAGTTTCGGGTTTTCAAACGCATGTGCATGGTCGAATGCTTCACCATTTCGTTCGTAGTGAATGCTGGCTGTCGGATCAGCTGAAAGGTGACGTGTGAGTTCATGCCATGTCATGAGTCGTCCATCCCTTGAATACCGTTGGACCTGAGAATTCGAGGATTGGAAGACCTTTACCAGGTCGTCCTGCTTCGTTTCTATGGCGAGTCGCGGTAGGAAGAAATGGTTCGTAGTCATGCCCTCTGTCTGAAGGTTGCTATACATGGTAAATACACTCTGGCTACGCCCACCCAGATAGGGAGAGCTGATATTTACCAGTTGTATCACAATCAGGACTACGCAGGCAATTTGCGCGATGCGGTAGGTTTTCGTTTTTATGATTTCTTCAGTTCGAGCCAAAAACGCTTTCCTGTGAAATATAGAAAGTAAGATCAGTGTGAGTCCCATGGCGAATACCATGGGTGCAAGCATCAACCAATTGGGGTTCCCCAGGACGGTTCCTTTCTTTGACCACAGCGCCATAGTGATAATGAATGAAAAAAGGACAAATATCGTCGTCTTGTGGTCCGACAAATTGAAAGGGAGCCAGTTTCTAAACCGCTTTGCCAAACTGTAAAGTTGCTCAGTAGCGCTCAGTGGCAGGAACAGGTAAACGATGGTGAAAAGTACCAAGCAGAAATCCAATGCGGTAGATCGTGGACTAAAAGAGATGCCAATATGGAATGATATGATAACGATGATGCCGATCCATCGAGTGCGGGTCATCAGCAGCAGCAATGGAATCAAAAACTCCATGCTGGTTATGAAATAGGGTTGAGCCGCTTCTACGCTATGAGGTAACGATCCATTCTGAACACCGAACGGAGCGAGGGCATTATACATCATTGAGACTGAACAACTTTTATCAGGGTCAAAGAAGTCTGAGTTCAGTTTGGAAACCGCTGCTGCCAGGTAGCCGATTAGAAACGTCGCCTTTATGTAAGTGACCGGGGGAACCAGACGGCCGCTATTTTTCCAGCCGTTCTGCCACAGTTGAATTGCGATGAGTGTTAACAGACTTAGATTAACATACCCGAGGATAATCATGTGATTGTTCGCGTTGGGTAGCTTTGTCCAAAGATAAGCGAGCTGCAGTATTCCCAGGGCGCCGAGTCGTAATAAACAATTGGGTTTCTCAATGAGTAGTATTGCTGCAAGCGACACGAGCCAGACAAGCGGTTCGTGAGCTTCTCCTTTTCTGAGCATATGCCCCACGTGGCAGACTCCCCAGAGTATTAAAAACAGTCTATTTCGGTCTTGAAATAGCGAATGGGAAGCACTCGTAGGTAGAGCTGAATCTGAAGCCTTCGGGCTATTGGTGTTTGGAAATGACATTGATGAAAATAATCACCGGATCACGAGATCTCGGTGGAGAATCTCTAGCATGAAGAGGAGAATGCGAGATCATTGAACTATAATTTGTGGTCGCAATTTCAAATTATCATTTGGTTTACTAGGTTTGACCTGCCGTTAATCTCATTCTTCAATCGGTATTTCCATCCTATCATGAAAATTATCCACGTCTTGTTTATCTTCTTATTAACGTCTGCGGTATCATTCGCGGAGTTGAGTATGCCGGCTATTTTCGGCGACAATATGGTGCTTCAAAGAAATAGCGAAGTCGCCATTTACGGATCGGCCAAGCCGAAGGAACGGGTATCCGTCCAGGTGACCTGGGATAAAGAATCTTACCGAACGCGGGCTGATGAAAATGGAAAGTGGCGAATCGATATTAAAACAGGCGATGCTTCCACTGGTGAATGGGTAAAGGTAACAGCGGGTGAATCCCTCGAATTCAAAAATGTTTGTTTGGGTGAAGTCTGGATTTGTTCGGGGCAGTCGAATATGGCTCGTTTGCTACGCGGTCGCGGAAATGGACCGATTGAAAATGGTTTTTCAGTTATCAAGGATGCGAATCGGCCCGATATTCGTCTTTATACACTTCCTCCAGTTTCGGAACCGATTCCTCAAGCGGACAATCCCTCTGAGTGGTTGGTAAGTGATCACGAGACGGCAGCAGCATTCTCGGCGGTAGGGTATGTGTTTGGAAAAGAACTGAACGACTATCTCGGAGTACCCATCGGATTGATACTCAACGCGTGGGGCGGCTCCAGTGTAGAAGCTTGGATTTCCAAGGGAAAGCTCCAAATGATGGGTATAACGGAGCAGAACAACTATTACTTGGGGCGATCGGCTGATAGATCAGTGAAGACCAATCCGCAGCATGAACCTGCCGCTTTGTTCAACGGCATGCTACATCCGTTGATCCCCTTCACGGTCAAAGGCGTGATTTGGTACCAAGGGGAAGCGAATACGGTTGATGCAGCTTCTTATGCGCAACTGCTGGGTGGAATGATTGCTGATTGGCGAGCATCCTGGGGAATTCAGAAATTGCCGTTCTACATCGTGCAACTTGCGCCGTATACGTATCCGACAGGGCGCGATAACTCCGCATTGGTCAGGGAGGCGCAGGTTCAGGTTTCTGAGGCGGATCCCTATGTATCAACGGCAGTCATTTTGGACCTTGGGTTAGAGAAGGATATCCATCCGCCTTTCAAGATTCCGGTGGGGGAGCGACTGGCAGTCCTGGCCTTAGCAAATACTTATGGCATTAAAGGATTTCCAAAGGGGAGTCCGGTTTACCAATCCATGCAGGTTGAAAAGAGTCAGGTTCGCTTGCGGTTCAATTACGATGGCGGTGGGCTTTTTGTGAAAGGGGATGAGATCAATGGCTTGGAAGTCGCCGGTTCAGATCGCGTATTTCATCCGGCTACGGGTAATGCGACTGGGCAAGGGGACTTGCTCGTTTCGTCGGAAGCAGTTGTCGCTCCGGTTGCCGTAAGGTACGGATTCACGGATTGGGTTCAGGGTAATCTATTTAGCATCAATGGTTTTCCTGTCTCCTCATTTCGAACCGACGATTGGGATCAGTAAAAGCATCCCCCATCATTTGCTCTTGGCGGAATATTATCTATATTTTTTCAATAGATTGGACGGTATGTAGTCTGACCACAGTGGATATACAAACCCGAGGTCAGCTTTTTTGCCTGCCTGAATTTTACCCCTGATTTCTATGGATCCCAAGAAGTTTTCAAGAAGGCGCTTTCTGACCCAGGCGGCCGCGGTGACTGTTGCCCCCATGATTTTGCCCGCTTCGATATTCGGAAAAAATGGTTCGGTCGCTCCCAGCAACCGCCTGACTATCGGAGCCATTGGAATAGGAGGCCGTATGACCCGGGCGGTGCTGCCGGGATTTTTGGCCCATGCCGACGTTCAGGTGGTGGCCGTGGCCGATTGTTTTGCAGACCGTCAACAGACTGGAAAGGAAATGGTAGATAGCCATTACGGTAATACCGATTGTGAGACCTACCGCTTCCATGAAGAGATTTTGCAGCGGAAAGACATTGATGCGGTTCTGATCGCGACCGGAGACCGATGGCATTCTCCTTTATCGGCTGCCGCGGCCCGGGCCGGCAAAGATGTCTATTGCGAAAAACCGTTTTGCCTTACGATTGAAGAGGGGAGACGACTGGTGAAATTGATGAACCGTTTGGGGACCGTCTGGCAGTGTGGTACCCAGCGCCGTTCGGTCGATACCTATGCCTTTGTGGTCGATGTAGTGCATCGGGGCCTTATCGGACAGCTCGAGGAAATGGTTGCTTACCTGGGACCTCCCTGGAGGAGAAATTTTATTCCCATGCCGGAGACTCAAGCCACTCCCCCTGAAGATGTCTTCGACTACGACCGCTGGCTCGGGCAGGCTCCCCAGGCGCCTTATTCGGAAACCCGGGTTCAGTATTGGCGCGAGCGATGGGATACCAGCGGAGGCCTTATCAGTGATATGGGACCGCATTACAGCGATATCATGCAGTGGGCTCACCAAAGCGAGATGGGGGCTCCAGTCGAGTATGAAGGGACGGCAACCTGGCCGGATTCAACCGGTTTCAGTGAAATGCCACATACCTTCGAAGTCCACGCACGTTATGCAGACGGTGTTAGGGTAAAGTATACCAATGGCGACAAGGGGATTCTATTTAAGGGTGACCGGGGATGGATTCACATTTCCGACCTGGGAGTAGTGACGGCGGATCCAGTTTCAATCCTCGCTGAGCGTCGAAACTTTTCGTCAACGAATTACAAGGACATGGGGGGGGCATACCCGAAATTTTCTCAATGCGGTAAAGAACCGGACCCTGCCAGTTTCGCATCCTGAGGCCGCTCAAAGATCCCATACGCTGGCGCATAGTGCCAATATCTGTCTGCGACTGGGAAGGAAGGTTCATTGGGACAGTGTTAACGAGCAGTTCGTGCAAGACGACCAGGCCAACCGTTTGCTCGATCGCCCCATGCGTTCACCCTGGATTGTTTAGGATTATGAAGATGAATCTGTCTAACGTCTGCCTGTGTATTCTATTTGCCTTTGCGGTCACTCAGGCTTCCGCCGTGGTTCGCAGTCCTCAGGAAATTCGTACCCTGATAGCGGGTACGAAATCGTTTCAAGAGGGAGACGATGAAACCGCGTTTCGCAAACTGGATACCCTCATCAATGAAGCGGTTGGAGATGAAACTTTAAAAAGTCGGATCGAAGCGGAGTTGATCTGGGTTTTGGAGTCTTCTGCGAGCGTGGCTTCCAAACAACGCATTTGCACGCGCCTGCAGCTTGTCGGCACCGACCTGTCAGTTCCCGTCTTGTCGACCCTCCTTGAGTCCGGCGATGACAAACTTGTCGAAGCAGCCTGTTATGCGCTTTCCTCCAACCCTTCCGAGGCAGCCAGAAAGGCCCTGCGCAAAGCGCTGGGCCAGGCTTCCGGTAACGGTCTGATTGCCATCATCCATTTGCTCGGCGAAATGCAGGACAGCGATAGCACGATGCCGCTGATAGGTTTGGGAAACAGCGAGGATCCTTCCATACAAGCGGCCGTCTTTAATTCATTGGGGGAATTGGCCAATACTCCAGCCACCGAATTTCTCACCGAGCAGCTGCATTCGCGCGATGTAAGAACTGTGCGCCTTGCTGGATTGGCTTTAATGGAGGCTGCACAGAATCTGGTAACGACCGGCCATCCGGAAATGGCAACCACTGTTTATAGATCTTTAGTTTCCGGTTCGGGCCCTGATTTCATCCGGAGGGGAGCCTTTCTCGGAAACATTCGCGCCAATGGCTACACGGACGTAGATCCTGTGATTTCCGCTATCCGCGGAGATGATCCTGTGTTGGCCTCTGCGGCTGTATCCTTGATCCCACAACTGAAGGGAGAGCTGACAACTTTGCGCCTGGTCAGGTTGGCTATGGGATTATCAGGATCTTCCCGGCTGTCAGTCATCGAGGCGCTTGCCCGTCGTGGCGACAAAGCCGCGCTCTTTCCTCTCATGTTTATGTTGGAGGCAGATGACAATGCCTCAACGTTCATCCAGGTCGCCGCTAGCCTGGGCGATGCTTCGATTGTACCGTCTCTGCTGGTCAGTCTGAAAAAAGCCAATGCTGAAAAAACCCAAACTATCCGTGAGGCTCTGGTCAAAATTCACGGAGACGGGGTTGACCAGTTGATCATTGATGAGCTAAAGAACACCGAGGGTAATTCAGCCATCCTGTTTATAGATCTGCTTGCCCAGCGTGGTTCTTATGAGGCCGTGCCAATCCTGTTTCAATTGGCGAGTGAGAGGGAGGGGCCTCTCGTCGAAGAATCGTTAAGGGCTCTCAGGAATTGCGGTAAAGTGGAGGACTTACCGTTTCTTATTGATCTGCTGGAAATCCATGAGAACTCATCTTATCTGCGTCAGGCACGTGAAGCGCTTGCTTCCATCGGGCAAAAGGGCAGTCGTAGTGGAATTCCCGGTGCCGGGGTCCTGGGAGCGCTGCTGTCGGTCCAACAGAAGCCGGTGCGGATCGAACTACTCCATATCCTGGGCATGATTCGTGATCCTGCAGGCCTGGAGTATCTTATGGATGCTTTTGAAGATTCGGACGCATCCATCCGTCAAAAGTCAGCCGAATCTACGTTGCGTATTGCGCAGATGAGTGTATCCAGAGAGGATAACAATCCGCTTGTCGAGGAAGCCCTGCAAAGTCTTGTTGAGAAATCCGGAGATCCAGCTATCCAGAAGCAAGCAAAGACTTTATTAAGTAAAATTCTCCACTAGCTTCATGCGTTGTGTAACTCTCTCCCTGTTCGCCTTTTGTATCTTTCTGTTCCGCGTTTCCGCCGAGGATCTTCCTAATTTTATTATCATCATGGTCGATGATATGGGCTATGCCG
>CALGUT010000667.1 GCA_937920335.1 uncultured Opitutales bacterium | reverse complement strand
GGGCCTCAATCGGAGCATGGGGTTCGTGAAACCAGACATTCAGGAAAAAAGGCGCTTCGCTGGTACCCTGTGCGTCCAACCAATCAATGGCTTCGTCTACAATAATTTGGGCTGAATACCCTTTGATTTCCCCCACAAATTCACCGTTTCGGACAAAGTTATTCGGATTTCGGTGGCTCGGATAAGCGTTATTCGCTGTGGCAAACCAATAGTCAAAACCGTGATCTGAAGGCGTCGGTTTATCACGGCCGGGAGACGGTAAACCTAAGTGCCATTTCCCAATATGCGCTGTCGAATAGCCCTGATCTTTCAATATCTCTGCCAAGGTTATCTCCCGCTCCAGTAGGTGAGAATTCTGAGTCTCATCATAGATCCAACTGTAGACGCCCGCCCGGATGTGATGACGCCCCGTTAACAGGACGGCCCGAGAAGGAGAGCAAACTGCACACCCCGAATAGAATTGGGTAAAGCGGGTCCCTTCTGATGCTAACCGATCCAGTGCTGGCGTGTTGACAGGCCCCCCGTAACTACTGAGATCCTGATAACCTAAATCATCTGCCAAGAGCACAACTACATTAGGCAATTTCGCTGCCGCTGTTAAGCCGCTGCTTACTAGAAGCAGAATGAGTAGTCTAAGCATCGACAGTCTTATAAAGCCTTCACCTTAGCTTGTAATTCAGGCGATCCGACTTCGGGAGCCAATTTTTTGAGCAGCCCATGAGCCGTATTCCGGTAATCTGGATCCTTGCTGCGTTTGGCTATGAACATCAGGCGGTAAAGGTCTTCCTCGTCAGCCGTAGTTGATAGCGTCTTTAGAGAGGCGCGAAATAATTCGGGATCTTCTCCGCTCACGTAGCGAAACAGTCGATTCTTAGCCGTCGGGGAAGCGCGATGGGCCGTTAACTCTATTCCCAAGAGGATGTCTTCTTTTATTTCGGAATTAAACATTCTATTGATCCGGGTATCCAATTGTTTGTTCGGAATCCTCTCGATCGCGTAGGTCGCCGCCTGCTTCATGAGCTTATCATTTCCCATGAAGTAACCAATTAACGGATCTACCGCTTTACCCGTGCCATAAGTCCCCAATGCTTTCAGGCCCGTGACTTGAACATCTGGATAATCAGTCTCGATTGCCTGAAAGCACAAGCTTTCCGCAATGCGACCCTCGAATACGTCCAGCCGGCCCAAAAGATTTTTCCAGTCATCTCTGGAAAACTCGGTTAAGATACTACTAACGAGCGATTCCTTTCCATTGGCGAGTGCCAGATGAATGGCCGTTGCACGGACATGTGAATCAGAGTCTAACAAAGACAATTTCAATAGATTGGTGGAGTCTGCATTGTCGGATTCAACCAATCGCGTAAGGGCCGCTTGCCGATTGCCCCTCGAACCTGATTTTTGAATACTGACCAACGTTGTTTCGTTAGTCCCGGCTGCAGCTACCACAGCCTCCTCCAATTCTGATCTGAGGGCTGAGCCCTCATTCTCAATGTAGGCAGTTTCAAGAGCTTTGTCCGCCTCGACGTTTCCAAATTTAGCCAATGCGTAAATAGATTCTTGGGCTAACACATCGTCCTTCGAGCTCAATCCTTCGATGAAGTAATCCAGCGTCGCCGGGTCCTTACGGTTTGCCAAGGTACGAATCAGGTTTTGGCGTTCTTCTTTTTTCGATGTTGATCGGATCGCACGCTGAATCTCGGAAGTCGCTTTTGGATCATCGATCTGTTCCAACGCCTGCCTCGCTTCCTCAGCCAGCATATCGTTTCTTCCCCTCAAGATTCTGCTCAGCGTGCTCACTGCGGAGGCGGTACCTACCCGAGCAAGATCGCGGATGATATACTTTTTCGCCTCATTCGGAGTGCTTAAGCTTCTGAGATAAGGCAACAGAGCGTCTGTTACCGTTTCGGGGCCATCCTTTTGATCCGGTGCAGTCCCCGTTGAAACGTACTTGAGCAGTTCCAAGCGGGATTCGTATTGAAGCGCGGGATCGTCGTTCGAAAAGCCTTCGATGATATCATCGAGCGCCATTACATGATCATCAGCGTAGCTGTTAGACGACAGTCCCACAGCAATGAGAATTAGAAAGAGATAAGATAAATAATGTTTCATGATACTGGAATATTCGAAGTCAGAATTATATCAGTTTGTGGTAAGGAGCACGACGGGGTCGGGATTCCCACATGGCCGCTCGATCATCACCGATAATGTGCTCGGTCTTGGGGTCCCAGGAAATCGGCCGATTTAATCGTTCGGTAATCCCAGACAAATGACAAATCGTAGCGGTTCGGTGCCCTATCCCCACGTGGCAAATCGGCTGTGTGCGACCTCGTATGCCGCTGAGCCAATCTAACCGGTGATCATTGGATACATACAGGCGCTCATCAGTCGATTTCAGTACTGTATTTTTCAGCGACGGCGGCGTAGTATCAATCTTCCCACCACGGCTAACCCTCACTTCACCCTCTTCACCGATAAAGCGAATCATATGACCGAGACCCTCTGCTCCACGCATAACTTTCGTACCATCTGAATAAATGAATGATTGGTACGGTTCTCCTTCAAAGCCTTTCGGAATAAACTGAGTAGGGCCCGATTCATCCATACCCAGCGCCCATTGAATAATGTCGTAATGATGGGCACCCCAGTCTCCGTTTTTGCGGGATCCATAATCCCAGAAACGACGCCACCCTCCTCCGTAGTCACCTTTGATTCTATCTTCATTGTAGGGCTCCAATGGAGCTGGACCCAACCACCGATCGTAATTCAAGCCCTCAGGGATAGGTGTTTCAGGAAATTGAGTGGGTGGCGGGAAATTTCCCAGGCGAGCAGCGATCGTCTTCACTTTTCCGATATAGCCATTACGCACCAGCTCTGCAGCTTTTCTGAACGCCCATTCAGAGCGTTGCTGACTGCCTACTTGTAGCACTCGTCCGTAGCGGGCGCAGGTATCGACCATGATTTTTCCCTCCTCAATCGTGAGAGTCATCGGCTTTTCAACATAAACATCCTTACCGGCTTTAAACGCATCGATCGCGATTTTAGCATGCCAGTGGTCCGGAGTTCCGATGACGACCGCATCGATATCATCCCGAGCGAGAAGGTCTTCGTAAAATTCATAGGTATCGACCTTTTGCCCCTGCACTTCCTGCGTTTCAGCATTGGCCTCGTCAAGCATCCAAGTTTTTACGTCACTTAAGGCCACGACTTGCACTTCGTCGGAACCCAAATGATAGGCTCGGTGGCCTTTCATTATTTTACCGTTCCCGATGAGTCCTACGTTAATTCGGCTATTCGGGGACGTGTTTTGACCATTCAATCCCAAAACCGACGACGGTAAAATCATGGGAGCCGAGAGAGCCGCTGCACCTGCAAGCGACGTTTTTATGAGAGAGCGACGAGATATTTTTTTCATGAGTTTTGGGGCAAAAATTGCGTAAAACAATTGAAGGTAACGAGCGTGCTACGGCTACGAAATTCCAAAGGATGAGGAGGCAGCGTAGCAAATTTTCGAAAGTACCCAAGCAGGAAAACAGTAGAGAAATGAACAAACTATTATCTTTGTATCCGAACGATACCAGGATCCGGGGTAACTCGGGTCTCAGCAGTCTCTTTTCCTTCATAAGCGAACTGAGAAAGCACATGACGCATCGCTTCAAGGCGGGCTACTTCTTTATCGTTTCCGTCAACAACGACCCAAGGGCAATGATCCGAGCTGGTCGACTCAAACATCTTCTGTTTATGAATCGTATAATCGTCCCATTTCATTTGGGCCTGGAGATCGACCGTGGTAAATTTCCAGCTGGTAAGGAGGCTTTTCCTGCGATTCTCAAAACGTTCATGCTGAACCGCTCTCTCGATGGAAAACCAAAACTTGATGATATCGACTCCGTCATCGGTCAGCAGTTTCTCTACGCTCACGACTTGCTCAAGGAATCGTTTATATTGCTCATCCGAGCAAAATCCCATGACGGGTTCAACCACGGCTCTGTTATACCAGCTACGGTCAAAAAATACGATTTCTCCTCCATGGGGAAAGTGTTTGATGTAGCGCTGAAAATACCACTGCGTCGTTTCCATTTCGGTGGGTCTTGGCAAAGCGACTATGCGGCTATGACGAGGGTTGAGAAACCGTGTGAAGCGGGCTATCGCACCTCCTTTTCCAGCCGCGTCGCGCCCTTCAAAAAAGATAACCAAACGACGACCCGTCTGCCGGATCCACAACTGCAGCTTGACCAGTTCGGTCTGCAAATGGGCTAATTCTTTAAAATAAGGATCATCGGGCTCCAGCTCGGAAATAGAGTATTCTCTGTCAATGCTCATAGTCTTGGGGGTTGATTCTAAGGGAACAATCCACGCAAGCGTTTCGCTTCAGCAACCCGGTGAATCCCAAGCGATAGAGCCGCCTCACGACGGGTGCAGTTCAATTTGGATTTCTGGGTTTCTACCTGCGCTTTGGTATTATCCAAAATGGCATGCAGACGCCGCAGAACTTCCTCACGGGTCCAGAAAGTGCTCTGTAGATCTTGCACCCATTCAAAATAGGAGACGATCACACCGCCGCTATTACAAAAAATGTCCGGGACTATCAATACGTCGTCTCGTTGAGCGAGGATGACATCTGCAGCATTTGTGGTCGGACCATTCGCCGCTTCCGCTAAAATACGACACTGAATTTTCCCTGCGTTCTTTTCGTCAATGACTCGTTCTAGAGCTGCCGGGATGAGTACATCACAGCTTATCAGCAACAACTCCTCGTTGCTCACACGATCGCCACCCCTCCAACCGGCCAGAGACCTGTGTTTTCCCACATGAGTGAGAGCTGATTTTAGGTTAATGCCTTTCGAATTGAAGAAGCCGCCGCTGACATCACTGATCCCGATGATCTCAACCCCATACTGTTCCAATGCCAATGCCGCTTCAGCGCCGACATTACCAAATCCCTGAATCACAGCCGTAGCTTGGCTTAGAGGAATCTTTAGATCCTGAAGATAAGATTTTGCCAAGTAAGCCACACCGTTTCCGGTGGCTTCTTTCCGCCCCTCCGATCCTCCCAAACCCAACGGTTTACCGGTTACGATGGCAGGCACTGTATTACCCACATGATTAGAATAGGTGTCCATCATCCATGCCATGACCTGTTCATTCGTGCCCATATCCGGAGCCATCACATCCGTATTCGGCCCAACAAAGGGAATCATCTCCTGCATATAACGACGGGAAAGATGCTCCAGTTCATTCACACTCAATGAATGGGGATCAACGGCGATTCCACCTTTCGCACCGCCATAGGGAAGCCCGACCAAGGCACACTTCCAACTCATCCACATGGCCAGAGCAGCCACTTCACCCAGATTCACCTGCGGATGAAAGCGTAACCCTCCTTTGGTCGGTCCCATCGATAGATGGTGCTGCACACGGAAACCTTCAAACAGCACGACTTCGCCACTATCCAACTCGATTGGGCAAGCGACTGTCATACATCGTTTGGGAACCTTGACCCGTTCTCTCAGGCGCGGATCCATTTCTAGTAAGTTAGCCGCCAGATCAAACTGGGTACAGGCCATTTTAAAAATATCGGACTGATAAATTGTGGATTCCATATAGGGGATATTTAAGTGTTCAGAGTCTCTGTAGACTCTGGGGGTGAAGATGGATTTATATGCACGACTCGTTGCGGAAAGGGAATCTCAATACCTTCCCGATCAAACGCCTGTTTAACGTCCCGGGTCAGAGAGTTTTTGAGGTCTAAAAATTGAGTTTTTACACACCAAGCACCGAGCAAGAAATTGAGTGAAGAATCACCAAAGCCCTTAAACACAACCAGAGGACTTGGTTCATCCAGAGAAAACGGATTCTCGTCTGCGACTCCTTTGAGCACACGTATCACTTTTTCAACATCCGAGGCATACGCCACTCCGACGTCGATATCCATACGCCGTATCGGAAATTTGGTGATATTCGTAACCTGGGCCTTGATCATGGTCTCGTTGGGAATACGAACAAACTGATTATCAAATTGCCGCAATTTCACCGACATAAGGTCAATGCTGAGGACAAATCCCATCGTATCTCCCACTTTGATCACGTCACCTACCGTAAATGGCTGCTCCCAATATAAAAATATTCCGCTTATGACATTTGACAAGCTTGCCTGAGATGCGAATCCCACCGCAACCGAAAGAATCCCAGCCGCCCCCAGCAACGCGGCAGGATTGAAGCCAAACTCCATCATGATATGAATGAAGATAAAGACTACCCCAATGTAGAAAACGCCTTTGCGAAAAAAGACCCCCAGATGAACCCCTAGCCGAAGCCTGGCAAACTTCCCAGCTAGCCGGGATAAAATCCAGACAAGAGGAAATCCAATGAACAGGAGCGCAGCGATTCTCAGAACAGAGTCTAGATGCTCTGCACCAACTCCGGATTCGATGTAGGATCTAATCTGATTAATTAAGCCAGTCATTCAAATCTCACTTTGGCGTTACTCAAACAGTGCCCTTGTATACTGAGCAAAGGATTCAC
>CALGUT010000666.1 GCA_937920335.1 uncultured Opitutales bacterium | reverse complement strand
TGGAGCATGCCTCCTTGTCGCTCAATGGACTGAAATATTGTCCAGGATTGCTGTGCCAACTTGTCTGTAAGGTGCTCGAGATAATAAGAGCCTCCTCCGGGATCAATGACACGGTTCAAAGCGCATTCTTCAGCGAGGAGGGTATGCATGTTGAGAGCGATTCTTCGAGCAGGTCCGATTGTTCCAGTGCCGAGTTCGTTAAAAGGCGCGATCGTAAGACTGTCGCAACTCCCAAGAATCGCTGAGAGGGCCTCAGTGCAACCTCTTAATATATTCACATGTGGATCGTACAGTGTTTTGTTGGTTCGGCCGGTCCGGGCGTGGATGGCCATTTTTTGAGCTATAGAATTGCCGCCCATCTCGGATACGATTTTGGCCCAAAGAATCCGTGCAGAACGCAGTTTCGCGATCTCAATGAAAAAGTGAGAACCGATGGAAAATGAAAATCTCATCCATGAAGCGGAGTCAGAAACATTGATGCCATGCTCCTGCATCTTTTTTAGGTAGAATAAGCCTGTGGCTAATGCATATCCAATTTGCTGTGACGCGCTTGCTCCGCCATTTGCGTAGGGGGTTGTGTTTACGACTATGGGTTTGAGTTTTGGAATCTCGGAAAGCGCGAAGCTCGCTTGCAACGACATTTCCGCAAATGAGGTTTCGAGTGAATTTGTCAGTATTCCTGTCGTGCAGAGCGAACCTAAGGGGTCGTTTGTTAGGCAGAGGTTGACCTTATTCAGATCTACCCGGTTCGACCTTAAATAGGAGTTCAGCAATGTTAATAAGGGAAGGGCATCCTCGAGCGTCTGGATGGTTAACGAAACTTCCGTAAGATCAATCCTCCTCAATGCTCTTTCAAGATCATCGACTGTCCTGATTTGGAGGCCATTGACCCCTCCCATTGGGCAGACGATTTCGGTAAGACCGGCTTTTATATCGTTGCGGACGTTTTGATTGAAATCCACTGGATCTGACCAGACGGTTTCTTGGGCGACCTCCCATGGGTGTGTTTTGTAAGTGCAGCTTCTTGAACCCCGATGCTGGTTTCCGGTTCCAGAGAGTGTGCTCAGATGAGCCAGTGTCTTCAGGTCTTCTTGTCGGTATAGGGGTTGAAGGTCGAAACCCTCGTGGGTTTTGGTTACAAGTCGCTTTTTAAAGGGTGCACCCTTAAGGAGTTTTTCGGCAGCTTCTTTCCAATCGTTGTAGTTGTGGGGGGGGAATTCATCCAGGCTTAGGGCGAGAGATGAATGTAAGGGAGAATCGGTTTGGGAGCTCATATCAATCCGAAATTAACGAACGGTTGTAGTGATATTAATAAGCGTTTAAATGGGGTGGTATCAATGATAGGTCTTCGAGATAAGCAATGCTTATAATGTTCCTACGTTGCTCGTATATGTATATTTAAACGGGAAAAAGTCCAAAAATATGATTACGATATATTGCTATAAAAGCATAATTGGATTAATGTAAAGAGACGCTAATGGGTGGTTTCCCTTTAATTTATCAACTCAACTATAGGATCTGTTATGATTCAAAAGATCGACCATATCGGAATAGCTGTGCGCTCCTTGGCTGCATCTAAACCGTATTACGAAAAGGCCCTGGGGCTTTCTTCGGACGGTGAGGAAGAGGTGGCTTCTCAAAAGGTGAAGACTGCATTTTTTAGTTGTGGGGAAGTGCATCTCGAATTGCTGGAGCCGACGGCTCCCGATAGTCCAATTGCAATATTTATTGAGAAAAATGGTGAAGGTATTCACCACATCGCATTTCGAACGAACGATATTGAAGGACAGCTTTCTCAGGCAAAAGATGCTGCGGTACGGCTTGTACATGAGGTACCGATTGAAGGTGCCGGTGACAAGCTCGTCGCATTTCTTCATCCTAAAAGTACCTACGGAGTGCTAACTGAGTTTTGCACTCCCAAGTAGTTCTCTCTCCTACGCCTACCGACTAAATTGTTATGACTATCTCCCAAGAATTGATGGATCGACTGGCTGCAAAGACCGCTGAGGTAGAAGCAGCTGGAGGTCAGGACAAGCTGGACAAGCGCAAGGAGCGTGGGCTTCTGAGTGCTCGTGAGCGTATCGAACAAATGTGCGATGAGAGCTCGTTTCTAGAGTTCGGTAAATTCGCCGAGCACGATTGCCACGATTTTGGAATGGAATGTAAGTCGCTGCCCGGTGACGGTGTGATCACAGGGGTCGGATATATAAATGGGCGTCCGACCGCCGTCTATTCTCAGGACTTCACGGTGGGTGGAGGCGCGCTTGGTAGGATCCACGCGAAAAAGATCGTTCAGTTGATGGATTACGCAGAGAAAACAGGGATTCCGATTATTGGTATCAGTGATTCCGGCGGTGCACGGATTCAGGAAGGTGTGCATTCGTTATCTGGATACGGGCAGGTATTTTGTAAGAACACGGAGGTCTCTGGCCTGGTACCTCAGATCGCGATCATTGCTGGACCCTGTGCCGGAGGCGCCGCTTACTCGCCCGCTTTGATGGACTTCCTCATCATGACCAAGTCCAACGCCCAAATGTTCATTTGTGGGCCACAGGTAATCGAAGCTGCTACCGGTGAGAGGGCTACGCTCGATCAGTTTGCCTCGGCAGCGGCCCACGCAACGGTAAGTGGGAATATTCACTTCGTGGCGGATGACGATAAACATGCGTTGGAGATTGCGCAGACGTTGCTGTCTTATTTGCCGCAGAATAATGTTTCGGATCCACCGCATGAGATTGTGGATGACTTTTCTTTGGATCCGATTCCGGAGATCAGAGAAGTGATTCCGGCCAGCTCAAAGTTACCGATGGATACCAAGAGAGTGATTGAGTTGATCGCCGATGACGGTGTCTTTTTTGAAGTGCAGAGAGACTTCGCGAAAAATGTGCTTACTGGTTTTGCACGCATCGAGGGCATGGTAGTTGGAATCATTGCTAATCAATCTATGGTGAAGGCCGGCTGTCTGGATATCGACTCATCTGACAAAGCCTCTCGGTTTATTAGGGACTGTAATTGCTATAATATACCCTTGGTGACACTAGTGGATGTTCCCGGTTTTATGCCGGGATTGGCCCAGGAGCGAGGTGGTATTATAAGACACGGGGCAAAGATGTTGTTTGCCTACTCTGCATCGACGGTTCCGAAAATAACCCTGATTATGAGAAAGGCTTATGGGGGGGCTTACCTTGCTATGTGCAGTAGTGATATGGGGGCAGATGTTGTTTATGCCTGGCCTACGGCTGAAATAGCGGTGATGGGTGCTGAAGGTGCCACGAGTATCCTTCATAAAAGAGAG
>CALGUT010000665.1 GCA_937920335.1 uncultured Opitutales bacterium | reverse complement strand
CGACGAGGAGTAGCAGACACGTGAAAACTAGGAAAATCGTCAGATCTTTCAATGTATCCGAATGGAATTTCATAAATTGAGTAAGCAGGAACTTTAGACCTAGACGAACGCTCTGATAGAATATTCCACAAATCGATTAAGAAGAATCCAGGATAATGCCCATTTTGCTATAGGCCACCTATCGCTCGGACAGCGCCACGCAAAAATCACAGATTCGAAGGTGATATCGTAACAATCAATTTCGATCGCATTCCTTACCACCTGGATGTTTAACCGAACATTCGCTGCTCGAAGAGTTTGCTTGCAAAGGCGCAACCGTAGCTCGACAGGCAACCAACGGTGGGCCCACGAAATGAAACTTGAAGACATCGATGGATATACTCTGTGGCTAGGTACAGAGCCACGAAACGATATACCTTTTGATGAACCAGAGTCAGTGAACTAATTTAAACCGTTTATCTCAATGGCCAAACTAACGGTAATACGATAAGGGACGTCAGAAAAACGATAAACGCCAGGGGAATACCCACCTTCAAATAGTCGACAAACCTATAACCGCCTGGGCCCATAACCAACACGTTGGCTGGGTGAGAGATGGGACTGGTGAAACTCGCTGAAGCGGCCACCGCAATCGCCATCATGGCAGTGTAAGGAGGGATACCCAGTTGAACGGATGACTGAATGGCAATGGGCGACATCAACACCACAAGCGCGGATGTTGGGATGATAGTCGTTGCCAATGATGTAACGATGTAAAGACCTCCGATAACTACCCACGGCCCTTGATCACCGATCACACTCATGAGTCCTCCTGTAAGATATTCTGTAGCCCCGGAACTTTGCATAGCAGTCCCAAGTGGCAACATACCCGCAATCAGGAAAACCGCACGCCACTCAATAGCTCGATAGGCATCCTCCATTTTCAAGCATCCCGTCAGAACCATAAGAGTCGCACCGGCTATTGATGTGAGCGCAATGGGCATCCATCCCAGAAATACGGGGATAATCACAAACGCCATAATCAAAGAAGCAATCAGCGGTTTATTACTTCCCTCTGCCTTGGCCTCCGGCAGCTGGCCTAGTAGCAAGAAATTCTTATCTTTGCGAATGAGTTCAAGCTTTTCCCTAGGGCCCATGAGAAGCAGCGCATCGCCGTATTCAATAGGCATCTGGGCAAGATCATCTTTATACACTTCATTGGCCCGCAAGATGCCTAACAACTGTAAGCCATAACGATTGCGTAATTGAATCTCTACCGGTGTCTTACCTGCAAATTCTGAATTAGGCGCCAAGGTCGCCTCGATCATTTCAATGTCTTCGGCTTCAAGAATAGACTTATCGGATTCCGCCGAGGTTTCGATCACAAGCTGCTGGAAGCCGCGTAGGATATCTAGATTTTCAGGGCGGCTGTGTAAGGTCAAAACATCTCCCACTTGCAACGCCATTGTAGGCTCAGGCAGTAGAAGCTCCTCCCCTTCCCGTTTAATCGAAATCACATGAATATCGAAGAGCTGTCCCAATCGACTTTCCACGAGCGGTTTATCGGCGAGCCAGGATCCTTCTGGAATACGCACTTCAAAAAACTTCCGATGAATCGAACGGTATCGTTCCAATATCTCATGAGAAGGTTTTTGAAAGTCTTCAAATCCAGGATGCTCGGTTAGCGCGTCAATGGAATCTTGCGCGCCTTGCAACAACAAGCGGTCACCTGCCTCCAAGGTATTATTTGCAAGATTATCATCCAGAACTTCGCCAGAATGAAAGACCTTGAGCACGTTAAGGCCAAACTGGTTTCTAAAGCCCGAATCCCTTAAAGTCTTTCCCACAAAATCGGCTTGTTCCGAGATCTTGACGTCAATCATGGGAAACATCCTTCCTGTCCCGAGATTCTCTTCGGTAGCATTAACTGGAACCAGTTCATGCCA
>CALGUT010000664.1 GCA_937920335.1 uncultured Opitutales bacterium | reverse complement strand
TTCCATATAGATCAATCGACTGGGTAGGATCGGTCTTCAGGTTATATAACTGGCCTGGATAATAATGTGACTCTACTTTAAGTTGCTGCCGAAACCATTCCGGTTCGTCGGCCTCGGGAGGCCCATGATCCACAAAGACCCAGTCGTTGTGACGGATGGCAAATTCACCACGTGGCGTATGATGAATGACGCTTGTGCGGTAGGGCTGATCGAGGCTGCCCTTGAGCAAGAGCGGAAGAAAGCTAAGACTGTCCTCACCCGCGTCCTTTGGGATTTTTTGACCGGTAATCTCTGCGAGGGTGGCAAACCAGTCGGTTAGGGAAACCAATTGGTCATTTGTTTGATTGGGCTGGATATGGCCGGGCCAGCGAACAACCAACGGCAAGCGATGTCCGCTTTCCAAGACATCGGTTTTGATGCCGCGACGATTACCCATACTGAAGTGATTGTGGCTTCGAATCCGTTCATAGGATGAAACGTCCGGACCGTTATCGGATGCGAAGATGACTAAGGTCTGGTCGGCCAGGTTGAATCGATCGAGTGCATCCAGCATGTCTCCGATATAGTGATCGATTTCGAAAACAAAGTCGCCATAAGCACCGGCACCGGATCTCCCGATAAAGGCTTCGTTAGGCACCACAGGATCGTGCGGACTGGGAGGATCCCAATAAATAAAGAATGGCTGGTCGGCATCGATACCGAACTTTGAGTTTTCCTTTTCCCCGGCATAGACTTCCAGGTATTCGACTACCTTTTCAGCACTGTCGGGTAACCAGCGATACGGATCGGTTGGAGCGAGAGTCGGATCGAGCGGTCGGCCGTTTTCAAACTGAGTTTTAATATTGCTGTCTTCCTTAACGAGATAAGTGATGCACCAGGAATAGTCGAAGCCCACCAACTGAGCACCGAGCAGGCGCTTCGTTTCAAAATCGTAGGCATCGAGATCACCCGGTTCTCTACCTGGACGAACCGCATCGGAATAATTGTGGCGCAGTCCCCATTTTCCAAGCTGGGCCGTGTTGTACTGCTTCTGTTTGAGTAAAGATGCCAGTGTCAGGCGTCCCTCTTCGATAAACAAGTCGCGGAACTTTGCACCGTTGCTACTGCCACCTTTTCCTCGGCGCCAGGGATAGCGACCCGTCAGTAAACCGTAACGACTAGGTCCACAAACCGCTGCTGCGGTATGGGCGTCGGTGAATGAAATACCTTCTTGCGCCAAGCGGTCGATGTGCGGCGTTGGGATCTTGGATTCCGGGTTTGAGAAGCTTACATCACCATACCCCATATCATCCAGATAGATGAAGAGAATGTTGGGCGATTGATTTGGAGTTTGAGCCGCAGCCGTTGTTACGCCGAGCAGTGCGAGAAGAGAAAGGATAAATCCCTTCAAAAGAGGTTTGGGTTGAGCCATAATTCTGTTTGATCCGTAATTTCTCTTCGATCGGTGCATCTATAAGAAGCTACTTTTTATTGGCCATTTTTTCCGATGTTTCCATCTCCGCTTTCCACTCTGCGTGCAACTGAGTCAGTGCTTTGACTTTCTTCGGATACTTGGACGCGAGGTCGGTTGTTTCAGACGGATCGTCTTTCAGATTGTAGAGCTCGACAACTTCTTTTTGTCCCCAGGCTTTCCAGTCGCCCTGGCGAACGCCCCAGGTGTGTTTGGGTGGGCCGATGTCCCAGTAGAGCTCGTCATGGTGCTGGGTGGTCTCGCCCTCGATGAGGGGTATTATACTTTTGCCATCAAAGGGGATTGTTTTCGGTGCCTTCAAGTCGAGGGCGTCGTAGACGGTGGGAAGAATGTCAAAGGAGATGACGGGTGTATCGATGGTGCGGCCCCCTTTGAATTTGTTCGGCCAGCTTACAATCCACGGAGTGCGGATACCGCCTTCATAGACCATTTGCTTGTAGCCGCGTAGAATTCCGTTGTGCGCGTCCATCGCAGCCGCGCCTCCATTGTCGGTCAGAAATATCAGGAGCGTATTATCCCAGACGTTTTCGTCCTTCAGCTTTTTCACGACGGCGCCAACGCCTTCATCGAGATGGTGCAACATGGCCATGAGGATGGTCCGCGTTTCGGTGAGCCCCGGATAGAGTTTCTTGTAGTGATCGATATCTTTCTGTGGAGCCTGCGCGGGTGTGTGAACGGCATTGTAAGCGAGGTAGAGGAAAAATGGATTGTCTTTCTCGCGGTCGATGAAGGCGACGGCTTCTTCGGTGAAGCGGGTCGTCAGGTAGACTTCGTATTCCTCTGCAGGTATGCGAGTCTTGTTGCGGTAGATCGGGGCATAGTCATCCTTGTTCACTCCCTTGGATTCAAAGTAGTCATGGCCACCACGGCCCATGAAATTGTAGCTTTCGTCGAATCCGCGATTGATGGGGTGCCACTTCAGTTCGGGATAGTCCTCATCGAGACCCAGATGCCATTTGCCGATCGCCATGCTGGTATATTCATCGGGAAGGAATGAGGGGAAAATAGGTAGCTTAGGATCGAACCCTTTTCCACCGTCACCTGCTGTATAGATACCAACGCGTTGTTGATAACGGCCCAACATGATTCCCGCACGGGTGGGGGAGCAAACGACTCCACTCGTATAGGCTTGTTTGAAGAATACGCCTTCGCGAGCCAGACTGTCCATGTGAGGTGTGGATACTTCTTCGGGGGAATCCGGATTGAAGCTGATATCCGCGTAGCCTTGGTCGTCGGTCAGAATAACTACAATGTTAGGGCGGTTGGAGCTGGCTCCGAAACTGATGGTCGCAACAAGCAGATAGATGCTCAGGGTAGAGAAGGGATTTTTTGTCATAGATAAATGGATACGGATAAAATCAGTGTCGGGGGTAGTCGTTTATTGCAGGGTATGGGCTATTTCGACCTGATTGATCGCAGCATATAACTGCTGGACATTTTGTTCGGATAAAGCGTGATTGAAAATGGCCAACTCATCGATCCGTCCATCCCAGTAACCGCGGGTACCCGTGTCCTTCTTTAGCTGTTTGTCGTGTAACTTGGCGCCGATACCGAGGGATGGAAAGGAGGGAATCGCCAGGGACTGGTAGGGTGCCTTTGCAGTTTCTTTGCCGTTTCGATACAATCGGAGGAATTCACCGTCCGCTACGAAAGCCACATGCTGCCAGGACCCGATTGGTAGCACTTCATCTTCTTTCACCTCAACGGTTGAGCCGTCTCGCTGTACTATCTGAAGTTCCAACGTGCCCTCATCGTGAAAGAGCCCAAAGTGAAATTGACCGACTTCGTTGTAGTACCAATTTTTTGCGATACTGGCCCAACGGGGTCTGGCGTCTGCAAACACCCATGCCACAACGGATAATCGGTTATTCTCGGCTTTGGGATAGTCATCTACAATTCCATACGCCTCGCCTTCGGGTCCATTCAGTCGAAGCGAAGCGCCTGGGCGGCCGGATGCAAACATACTGCGTTTAATGTTGCCGGGTTTGATGCGTCCGTGGTGATCGTTTCCTGATTTGTCGACCAAGGTCAGCCCATCGTCGCTGATCGGCATGCGGTAATAGGCGGCAGGCTTCAGGTCCCGAATTTGTTTCGAGTAGGGCCGCGTGGGTTCATTAAAGGTTCTGAGGAAACGTTCGGGCGCTACGGTGATTCCGATCGGATCACCAGCGATCGTATCCACGCGGGTGGCTTGATCGGTGACGAGCCGGACAGGCCCTTCAGTCGAGTTCTGAGACTTCACCTCGACGATGCCATTAAATACGTGAACTTCACTTTGGTTATTGGATCCTACTTCCACGCCAAACTCCGTTCCGAAATCAATGATCTCAGCCGTCGGTGTTTCCACGGTAAATCCGATGCCTTGTGGAGGCACATTGGCGGATAGCCGTCCTGATGTCAACGCGATCAAGATCGATGATTTGAGGCTAAACTCGGCGGGTGCCTCTACCAAAACTTCGACGTCATTCTTAAGGAGCATTTGCACGAGGCCTTCTTTTAGTGAGTAAGTGCCTGCGCGTAGCTCGTCTCCCTGGTGCAACTGAAGGTCTATCTTTTCAACGCTAAATTCGGTGCCTGATTTATGGAGCACGGTCCCAATGACTTCACCCGATTCCCACGCATTCTTTCTGAGTGCCGGAACGGCCGTGACCCATAAGACGCTCGCGACGAGCAGGAGGCTGGCAACCAGCGCGAGAGGACGTCCCCATCGTTCAAAGAAGGAAATGCTCACGGCGTTCGTGATTTCCTCGTCTTCGGAAAAGCTCATGCCTCCGAGCACCCCGTGTTCCCAGGCTAGGGTGGCATGCATACGACAATGGTCCAGGTAGTGAGAACGGGCTTCCGGGTCCGTTTGAATGAGTTCCGCGAGATGCCGGGATTGTTCGGGAGTCAGCGAGTCGTCGAGGAAGCCGGATAACAGCTTCTCCAGCTCGGGAGAAATCGGAGTTCGTGAATCGCTCATGTCAGTTGCTCCTTCATGCGGTGTTGCGCACAGCTAATCAAATTCGTCCGGGCGCGGAACAGCGCTTGTTTAACCGCCGCCGCAGCACTGCCAATACGTTCGGCGACCGACTTGATCGATGCGCCTTCGGAGTAGCGCAAACGAACCAGCTCCCGTTGGCGGGTTGGCAATTTCTGCATACAAACTTGCAAGGCTTCCTGTTGCCGTTCCGTCAGCTCGGTAGACATGGCTGCCTCCTCGGCCAATTCAGCCAGGAAGTTTTCATCGTCCACAAACAACGCCTGCTTATTCAGCCTGCGCCGGTGATCCATGACCTGATAATAAGCCACCTTCAGCATCCAGGCTCCAAAATTGGTGCCCAGTTTAAATTGGTCCGACTTACGCCAGAGTATCATATTCGTCTCCTGCATTACGTCCTCCGCCTGCTGTCGGTTGCCTAGCAACGACAGGCTATAGGCAAACAGCCGACTCTGGTGAGTCGTCAGCAGTTGGATGAATTCTGGAGTTGGTTCTTGGGAAGCCACGGACAATCGGTTTTTGATTTAACTATAGAAGCATATGTTCCAAATCACTAAAAGGTAACGAAGAAAATGCGGGTTGGGGATTTGGGTCGGTCTAGACTTTTTTGAGCATTCTGATTGTTTTCAGGTTCGCTCTCCAATTGTTGATTGGCCTGATGATTCAAGGCTACGTGTTCTTTAGCCAGATTGGGAGATACGTAACTTGGAACTCAAACAAACCTGAATCAGGGGTAGTAGATTCTATCTGATTGTTTACCCGAAGAATAGTCAGGTAATGCAGTTATTATCAAACGCCGCGATGAAGGTTAACTACTTAGTCTGCCCTGGGAGCTTTAATCTCTGGTTCCTATCATTCACCGTCTATCCTTTTCAAGGAAGTGCCTTTATCGATTTCGATGTTGAGACGGGGGTTTGTTCGGTCTCGGGATTGAGATACTCTAAATATCGCCAACCGTCCTTCGGCGAGCGTTTCTGTTTGTCGACGGCGTCGTTCTCCGCCATCAGCTGCGCGAGATTTCGTTCAGAGACAAGCGGGTCTTTCGTATCCTTCTGCCAATCCTGCAAAGCGGCGATCAATCTTGCTTTGATCGGCGCCATTTTGGCGTCGTCGACCAAGTCATGCCATTCGTGAGGATCGCGTTGCAAATCGTAGAGCTGGTAAACCGGCGGGTTTAGCCAACGCTCGTAGGCCTCCCGCACGTGGATCGGCGCTAAGGGAAGCTCGTCGATATTAAGTGATCCAATCCAAGAGCTACTAGCATTATGCTGATAGGTTTCGGCGGCCGCGTCTGGTCTTCCAGAACCGAGTGTGTGGATGAGCTTGTAGCGTTTGTCACGAATAGTTCGTTGGGGAAGAGTAAGACGAGCGGCGTCGCAATTACGTTCGCAGACCAGATATTCTCTAAAATCGACTTTGGATTGGCCAGTGAACAAAGGACGGATGCTCTTACCGGGTAGGTTCGTTGGCCCATTGAAAACTCTTGCTGCGTCCAGGAAAGTGGGCAGCAGGTCAATTGTTGAAACAAGAGACTTGGATCTTTGCCCTGGCAGGATAACGTTTGGCCAGCGTGCTATGAAGGGGACGCGCATACCTCCTTCATAGACAGTGAACTTGCCGCGGGCCATTTGAGCGCCGTGATCTCCGATAAAGATCACCAGTGTATTGTCCTCCTTTCCAGAGCTTTCGAGCTCGGCGAGTAATTGTCCGACACAGGCGTCCAGGCGGAGCATGCAATTGTAGTAATTTTCAACGATTCCACGCAGGCGGGGCGTTTCATGACCGATATAGGGCAAAACTTGAATTTTCGACGAATCGATCATAGTCTCGGGCAATCCATTTACCCAGTCTTGAAGAGGCCAATGTGCGTCGGGATAATTGACCGTGAGAAAAAAAGGATCGTCGCCGGCGTTCATGAACTTACCTGACTCCTTCGCGTAGGTGGCGAGCCTCTCCTTACTGAAGTTTGATGAGGGTTGATATCGAAAGTCCAC
>CALGUT010000663.1 GCA_937920335.1 uncultured Opitutales bacterium | reverse complement strand
TAACCATTCCGAACTCATGCCACAGCAATCGATCTTAATCACCGGAGTTCACGGATTGGTGGGTAGCAGTGTCTATAGGCACCTTATTGAAAAGTCCGACCTGTATAAGGTCTATGGACTGGATAGCAGCCGTCAAAGGTCCGAGCGCGTTCACGCAAGCGAGGCAGCAGATATACCAGAGAGCCACTTCGTGTTAGCTGATCTATCCGACAGACGTGTCTTGGAAGAGGCATTTCATGGGAAGGATACAATCATCCACCTAGCAGGAGATCCGAATGCGGATGCCCCTTGGGAGAGCATCCTCAAGAATAACATCGAAGCTAGCTACAACCTTTTCGAGGCAGTAAAACAAGCCGGAGTTAAACGAGTGATCTACGCCAGCTCAATTCACGTGAGTTTCGGCTATTTCTGCAATGTCGAGCCCTACAAAAGCATAAGAATCGGAAACTATAATGAGGCATCTGAAGCCATTGAGCGCATAGGCATCTCTGATCCGGTCTGGCCCGTTAACCTGTACGGTTCCAGCAAAGTATTCGGGGAAACACTCGCCCGCATGTATAGCAGTACATCAGACATGTCCTGTATCTGCATACGAATGGGCGGTGTTCACTCCATGGATAAGGTTCCAAAACCCGTGCTCCCCAATGCTTGCACCAGAAACGATATGGCCCGGTTGATCGAGTGCTGTATCCAGGCCTCCGATACTTTAGATTTCGAGATTATTTACGGATTATCAAACAGCGATTACCGATGGGTCGACATCGAACACACTCAAAATGCAGTCGGCTACACCCCCCAGGACACTATTAAGCTGGAGGACTAACGGTTATCATCTTTTCTTTGATAAGAAAGGGAACATCAGATCCTCTAATTCCATAGCCCTAATATCAATAACACCTACCCCCATGAGTAACAAAATCGAAAGACGCACTTTTATCAAAAGCAGTGTGGCAGCAAGCATTGCCTTTTCTGCTTCCCCTGCCATTTTACAAGGAAAAGACGATCGCATCATAAAATTGGGATTCATTGGGATCGGCGGACGCGGCACCGGCTTACTAAAAACAACAATGCGGCTACCCAACGTCAGCGTTTCGGCCGTGTGTGATACCTTCCCAAAAAACCTAAAAGCCGCTCAGGAACTCGTTGAGCAAACTCAGGGTTCACGACCCGACGGCTATGGAGACCATTATTTATCTTACCTGGGTCTTTTAGAACGCGATGATCTGGACGGCGTCGTCATCGCCACCCCCTGGGAGTTACATATCCCCATGACCATAGCTGCGATGAAGGCTGGCAAATACGTGGCTACCGAAGTGGGTCCTGCCTCCTCCGTCGACGAGTGCTGGGAACTGGTCAACACATACGAGGAAACCCGGGTGCCTTGCATGCTTCTGGAAAACTACTGTTACTTTCGCTACAACATGGCTGTTCTCAATATGGTGCGTCAGGGGATTTTTGGAGAATTAATCCACTGCACCTGCGGTTATGGCCATGACTTAAGAGAACGAATCGTATTAGGTAAAGGTACGGGCCCAACCTCCAAGGGCGAAGGAGACTACCGGTCCGCACACAATGAGTTCCGTAACGGTGACCTATACCCCACCCACGGCTTCGGCCCAATCGCCCAATGCTTGAATATCCAACGCGGAAATCGGATCCAACACCTTACCTCCACCGCGTCCAAATCACGCGGTCTGAGCCAGTGGTCAAATGACAACCTCGATTCTAATCACAAGAGAAGGAACATCCACTGGAACCAAGGCGACATCGTTACAACAACGCTCAAATGTTTTAACGGCGAGACAGTCGTCATGACATTTGATACGCGACTCCCCCGCCCGATGAGCTTTATGTATCAGGTCCAGGGGACAGCTGGCATGTGGATGCAAGACGGTGACTCTTCATCAAAAGACAAATCAGCAATTTACCTCGATGGCAAAAGTCCCAAACACCAATGGGAGCCCTTTGGACCTTTTCAAGAGAAGTTTGAACATCCCTTATGGAAGAGCTATTTACATGAAGCAGAAACTGCCGGTCACGGCGGAACCGATTTCCTCGAACTCCGCGAATTCGTAGCCTGCATCAGAAACCAGACCTCAACTCCTATCGATGCCTACGATGCAGCCGCCTGGATTGCGATCGCACCTCTATCGGAAGCATCGATTGCAACCGGTAGCGCGCCAATTGCTTTCCCGGACTTCACCGACGGAGCCTGGATGACCAACAAACCCATTTTTGGGCTAATCTAGATACAAGCGATCGACTCTCGATACAGCAATGGTTCGGGACTAGAGTTTAACAAACGCAATTGCGTAGTTGTTATTCATCGGAATAACCAGCTGATTCTGGATTGAGTCGTAACACATCGATGCCGCACTCGGAATACCCGAAGCTATGATCTCAGCGTCCTTTCCAGGACGAATGCGGGATACACTACCAAACTTTACACTACTCACATACTTCGTTCCATCTTCCATTACCACGATGCCGTCGCTCCCGCTTTCCGCAGCGTGTTCTACCCGGACGATGTCGCCCTCAGGATTGTAGGTGACGACCGCTGTACTGCCCACGTTAACCACCACGATATTTCCGTCTTGGTCGATCGCTACACCGTTAGGCATGGTGAGTGGATCACCTTCAGCAAACACAGACGAGGTTCCGTCGGTATTGACCTGATAGATCAGTTCAGGGTCTCTCGTATTGGAAGTGTAGACTGTCCCGTCATCCGCAACCGCAATGCCATTCAAAAAAGTTGCTCCAGGAACATGAATCGACTTCAGAGGTTTCCCGGTTTCCAAGTCAAACATCCGCACGTGATCCACATCAGCAGCATACAAAACACCTTTACTCATCGCGCTACCGAGCGGGTTTATAAGTTCCAATCCATTTCTGGAAGCACCAATCCACTTCGCAGTATGGACACTTCCATCCGGATTTATTAGCGACACGTAGCCGTCGTTTTTACTGGCATCACTACGATCGCCAGAATTCATCGCAAGAATGAGATTTCTCGACGGATCAAAGGTGCAGCTTTCCGCAAAGTGAAAACTTCCAAAGACTTTAACATTGTCCGACATGGCTCCACGAACGCCTGCTTCATTAACGGTTCCTAACGGTTTACCAGCCGCGAAATCTTGAGCATTCAGCTGATAAGACATACCGATTATGAGCATAAACGGTAGAACAAACGATCGTACTCTAGTTACAATTGAGGAAACGGGGACAGGTGAATAAAAGTGCATAGGAGTTAGAGATGATTGAATTGATGTGAAGTGACCGAAACGATTGGTCCGAACTGGAAGACGATTTTCCATTTATGTCGGTCCGAAAGTCAATCCATAGTCTATCTCCTTATTCAGCGGACCTAATCCCCTTGAAAATTGGCTGACTTAGGGAATTGCACGGAGTTAAGGGCTCTGCTTTACTGACACTAGAAACGTAAAGAAATGAAACGAAGAGATTTTGTAAAAACGGCGATCGCGATACCATTCGCCGGCGCAGTAGTCCCAACCTGGCTGCAGGCTTCAGATAAGACGGAAGGCATTCTGGCATTCGGTCATAGAGGTGGAAAAAAGATGCTTTACGACAACCGTCAACGTCCTCAAGCGGTCTACCTGAACGGCAAAATTTTTATCGGATACAAGGGTAATTCAGTTTCTGCAGTGAAGGCAAACAATGGCCTTAGATCCGGAGGAGGCATCGCCTACACGCTACTCATAAGCTACGATCCGAAGACGCGGACATTTTCTGAACCCGTACACCTGGGCGAGCCCACGACGGATCATCATTATTGTCCGATTGTCTGGGCGGACACAGCAGGGCATTTACATGTGCTCCACGGTTGCCATAACTCTCCAGGGACACACTTGATTTCAAAGAAGCCCGGTGAGATGGGCCAGGATGAATCTTCCGGCTGGATTAAAACACCCGATATCGCCCCCAGCATTTCTTACCCAACTTTATTTCAGGTCTACGACAACCGCCAAGTGCTTTATTACCGAACCGGAGGTCACACCAGTTCATGGTCCTACCAACTAAGTTCCGACAACGGTCAAACTTGGAAACCTAGGGATAAGGACGTCACGGACCTCGATTTGGTTTCGCATCCGGATTGGTCATCCTATCACTGCAAGGTGATAAGTCCTGACGGACGATTTCTCCATGTGATCTTTACCGATTACGACGACAACAAAGCAAAAGAACCGAGACGTTTTTATAATCCGCGCTACAAACACGCCGTAGACAATGAGTGGAAATATAACCTCTCTTATGTTAAAATTGACCTCCTAACACAAGAAGTGCTCAACGAGCGCAATGAAGTGCTCGATACTCCAGTCAATTACCATACTGCTAGAGAGAAATGCCTCATTTGGGATACCGACTGGCGCGGCGCAGGCGTTCCACCAGCGGTAATGCTGGATGAAAATAACAATCCAGCGGTACTGCACGTATTGTCAGAACAGGATATCAGGACCCACAGCTATTATTACGTAAGAAAAGACAACACCGGCAGGTGGATTCAGACTCCAATTACGGCCTCCAACCATCAATGGAATAGCGGTTATATTCGCCGAGACGGCACAGGCCATATTCATGCCTACGTAATAGCGGGTGAAGGGTACCTCGATTTACCCGGGGTCAACAATACCCATGGAGGTGGCAGAATCGAGCAATGGATATCGAAGGACAAGGGTTACACCTGGACCAAGTTTCGTGACATCACCCCTGATACGGACCAATATGCAGGCATGCGTTATAACAACGTGCAGCCGGTGCTGCGACCAGACGGATCCGCGGTCGATGGCATGCTTCTTTTTTACGGCTGGAAGGATGAAAGAGAGCCTGACGGCGTAGCGTTCCTCCTGGATGAATCCAAAGAGATCTAGAGAACCTCGTTTTTTCGGCAGGAATCCCGTCCACAATGAATTATCTCACGTATTCTAAATAGGGATACAGATAACATAGTGGTTGCGATTGCAAAAGAGGTTTACTTGTTCAAACTAAGGACTCAGTTCTGATTTCTGCCACAATTACTGATCCTATTTCAGGCCCACAGCTACAATCTGCCCTACCATGAGATTTAAAACACACTCCAACATCGTTTTCCTTTTGCTCATCGCCGTTGGAATCGATGCCAGCGATCCTTCAATCCGGGAACGTCTCCTGGGCGCAGCTTACTTGGATAACCAAGCTTATTCCCTGCTCGAAGAGATGACGGACCGCCACGGCGGACGTATCACAGGCTCAGACTCAAACGTGCAGTCGATGACATTCCTGGAAGAAGCGCTCAAGAAGCATGGTATCGCAACCCACCAAGAGCCTTTTACTTTCCCGGGATGGGTGCGAGAAAACGACGAGGCCGTCCTGCTAAAACCCGTCAAACGAACCCTTAGAGCAATAGCACTGGGCTACGTGGAAAGCCATGCCCCATTTACCGCAGACGTCTCATTCATCGACAAAGCGACTCCCGCTGATATCACCGCCGAGCTGGAAGGAAAAGTAGGCCTGGTTCCAGCCAATGTAAGGCTGACAAACGAAACGATTGATACACTCGTTGAAGAACGTGGCCTAAAGGGCCTTTTGCTCATTAATCGCAAAAATGGAGGACAGCTCCTGGCTCGAACTCAAAACCGTGAGGGCAGCGCTTCCCCTATTCCTGTTTATACGATCACCGAAGAAGAAGGATTCTGGCTTAAGAGACTTATTCAACGAGGAGAGACGCCCCGTATCCAGTTAACCACCCGATCAGAAACCAAAGAACTAAAAACGGCCAATCTGATCGCAACCCTGCCCGGGAAAGTTAAGAAGAAGATCGTTATCGGCGCTCATTTTGATTCCTGGGATTTGGGACAAGGTG
>CALGUT010000662.1 GCA_937920335.1 uncultured Opitutales bacterium | reverse complement strand
AGTGTCACCTTTAATGTCGCTTACGCCTATGTGCTGTGGGACGATGCTGAGCAATTAGTAGAATTTGAGATCGAGATACCGCGCTAGATTTACGTCTGCCTTGATCGGCTACAATACTTCAAAGAAAACAACACATGGAATTCGACTACGTCAAGTTTGTCAATGAGGGCTTCGACGCCCAGGAGAAATATGCTAAGAAGGTCGGTGATCCCGGACCGACTGGCCTAATGCTGATTGAGAAGATCAATGGTAAGCTTCATGAGGCCGACTTAGAATTTCGCTACGCGAAGATCATCGAGTACTTCGGTCACTTAATGGAGGAAGCGGTCGAAGCCCGAGTGTATGTACCTCGCCGTAGTTGGAAGAATGGCGAGCAAAGCTATCTCGACAGCCCCGAGCTGAGAAAGGAATTCATTGCTGAACTCTACGACATCCTACTGTTTCACCGTGCTATCCTGGCGTATGCTGGCGTAACTGGAGAGGAGTTCGCAGAGATCGCTGCTGAGAAACAGGCGTATAATCAGGTCCGAAAAGATCACAATGTGAACGGTTCGGAAAAGGTGAATGCCACGCCGAGCGAGGAACTCGCCGGGAAGTGCGCTTCTGCTAGGTTTGCCAATAATAATTACGATCGGGACTGATGGCTCAGAGCACATTTTTCGTAAAACTCATCAACCAAGGTCGGGTGATTGAGACAACCGTACAGGCACACACCCAGCCCGAAGCGCGTAAGTTCGCCGAGAATATGTACCCCGGCTACAGAGCGATGAGTGCCCAGAGGGTCGGGTGATGACACCGCTTCTCGATAAGACAAGATACTACTACGACTTTCTCGACTACTACAAGAAGGCGAAGACACAGCAGGAGACTAGTAATCTCGGCGTGGTCCCTCACTCCAAATCCGGGGTGGGGGATGCCCTTATGCAAAATGTAGAGTTGTACGATGTGGTCGAGCGGAAATACGCCGGCTTCAGCCAGATCGTCAATGACATCTTTTACGGTTGGACTGACTCTCATCCCTACTACGAGAAGATGGAAGCGGGTTTCGTCACTGACCAACGGCGCGAGGTGGCAAATAACTGGACGGGAAAACAACTCGAGGAAGCGGATTGGATCTATCTCATGCTGCTTCACCGCGTGACAGGTTCCGCGATCAACTACGCAAAGATCCCATCCGGCTATCATAACACGCTTCTCTTTCACCTTCACGAGTGCGATACGATCGAGGAGATGGCGGAGGTTGTTAAGACCCATCCAACACCATTCTACACATCAGTCGGGTATCAGTTCCCCGCGTTTCCGAAGCCCCCTGAAGGTTATAGACGTGGTGGTGACTACTACCTCTGCGAATTCGCGCCTGAACTTGCCCGAGCATTCACGAACTGGGTTCGCAGCGGCAAACCTAAGACGTTTCGTCAGATGGGCGATTGGTTGTTTGAGTGGAATGTCGAACACGGACTGAGAAAGTATAGGTTCCAATACGCTGCGTTCGTCGCGGACATCGCTGACTGGTTTCCGGAATATGTCGAACGTGACAGTCTGTTCTACTACGGAACAAATGCGATCGAGTGCATCTCCTATCTGGCAAAACCGAAGGTGAGGATGCCGAAAGAGCAGTTTCTTGATGAGGTGATGCTAGAGATCTATCGGGAGACCGGCTCACTGCCGTACAACGCTGAGGATGTCTGCTGCGACTACATCCGTTGGGTCGAGAACTATATCAAACCCGGCAGTCATTACGACCACCTTAACCGTGACAGGATCTGGAATTCCTCCTCTATTCACGATCATCCCTACGGTCGTCAGAAGCCGATGCTCAAACTCGGTCTAATCGACTCATTCAACACACTTTCCGTTCACCCATCCGATGATTACGTTATCTCCCGCGCGGGAATCGACCGAGAAGAGTATCACAGGCGGGTTAATCGAGCTCGAGAACACCGACTCCAACATTCCAATCGGAAAGAACGGAAAGCCGCAGGACTCATACTTTAGACATTGGCCCCTCGAGGAACGAATCGAAAAATATATGGAGTTCAATCGTAAGTTTGACCTCCGAGAGGATCCTGATCTCGTCGAGGGATTCTCCCATCGACTTCACTGGCACGAACATCCGGCGGTGTGGCGTCTTCGTGAAGCGGATTTAAGTCTTGAGGAGCGCATCGCCGTCACGATTCACTTCAGCTTTTCGAATGAGAAGTGGACCAACCTGACGACGATTCTTGACGAAGGCTGGGATGCCCTGCGGGATCTTTTTGCTACGGAGCGACATGCCCGCTCGGATCTATTCCAGATCTATTATCCCAAGGGTACCATAGTCAAAGAGTGGCTGATCACCGAACCACCGAAGATCGCGAAGATCCTCGCTCCCATAGTTGAAGCATATGACCGTCCGTTGTCGATGATGGAGTTCGCGAAGATACAGGAGCGAGTGTTGAAGGACCACTTTGGTTTTCGCTCTCCGTTGTATCCATCAAAGAACACAGCTCGGTATATCGCTATGCCTCGCCCGGATCTTGTGGATCCTGACTCAATTCTGGTCGGTGGTACGGGACACTTTCGTGGGATGATGTACGTGTTTGGCCCACCGAATATCGACGGCAAACTGAAATATAAGATAGATTCGCTGGGGCAGTTGATTCCCGATAATAAACACACTGCGACGTGGTTATCCTATATGGAGACACTCGCGAGTTGGGAGGGCGACCCTATTCACACCAACAAGATGTTGAACCATGAGGATCAACTCTGTTGGTTCAGTAAGTTTGTAGAGAGAAAGCATGGGCATAAGCCCCCCGCGAGAACCTTTCCACGAATCTGGATCTTTCCCGATGATTTCTCCCTTAGGGCCGTATGACGCACAACAAACATATCATCGATGGCATAAACAAGGATCTTATCGGGAGGTCTAAGCAGTACTATCTTGATCTCGCGGGAGACTGGGAGGATCCTTACGGCGATCCTGTCATTACCGCACACGCTGGCGTTCGAGTAGTTCGAGACGATCTCATCACTGGATCGAAAGTTCGTGGTGGCGACTGTTTAATCTCAAAGATCTCACCGGATCAAGACACGATAGTGTATGTTCAGCCCCGATTTGGTCTGGCAGGTGTATCAATCCTCGATGTGGCTAAACGTCACGGAAAGAAAGTGGTGCTCTTCATGCCGGCATCGAAACAAATCTCGCATCACCAAGCCTGCTGTCTTGAGCGTGGGGCGACGGCAAAATTCGCAAGGATCGCGGCGATGCCTAACCTAAATCTTATCGCAAAGTCGTGGGCTGAGAAACGACCAAACTGCTTTTTTGTCCCTCTTGGACTGAAACATGAGCTCGTGACTGCCGGTTTTGTGAAAACAATGTCGAGAATGCCCGAACCAGAGGAAGTCTGGAGTGTGATCTCAACCGGCGTTCTTACACGGTCGATGCAAATCGCGTGGCCAAACGCGGAGTTTCATGCGGTCGCCGTCGCTCGAAATCTTAAAGCCGGGGAACTCGGTCGAGCGGAAGTTATCTCCGCACCGGAACAATTCACTAGTGCTATTAAAGGCGATGATATACCACCATTCCCGTCAGTTCTTACTTATGACGCGAAGGCGTGGCGCTACATTCCCAAAAACACAAGCCGCGACATCTTAATGTGGAACGTTGGCACTGAGCCGCAACTTAAAGACGAGACTATTTATGATGCAGTCAATAGCGAGCGCGGGTGGGGAGACAGCCGCGATTACCGGAGTGTTTGCCACGATCTCGAAGGATCCAGGATGGCACTCCCACGGGTGGGCGCGAACGTGGGCTGAGAATACAGGACTAACGCTCAATCACGACAATCACCCCGTGAAGGAGATGTATTTCTTTCACGGACCGCATCCTTGGGACAATCGGCTGAATATACCGAATGGGTGGCCACGTGAGGGGCCGAAGATCAGAAAAAAGTTGCTTGCGGCGTTTGAGGCGGAGACCGTTTTGTCTCTCGATGTGCCTGTGCCGAATTACGCAAAGTTTCTGTCAGGGCGATCGGATTTTACCGATCAGGATCTACTTCCTGAATTGATACGGTTGCAGGAGCGGGCGAAGGTCCTGCGAAGTACAGACTTGGGACTTGATTGGGTTACCGTAGGTGATAGTCATGTGGCGGCCTGGGCACCGCCAGGATCAATGACCGCGAAGAATGACGGTAAGACTTTGTGGGGTGAGATTCGTACAGACTTCGCCATTACCCGGCAGGTATTAAAGGAGTGCCCGCAAGTTCGAGGTATCACGATGGTCCTTGGGAATATCGACGTACGCTTTCACATCCTTCGACTTAATGCTGACTGGAAGTGGATGTATGACAGGTGGAAGGAGTTCGGTGATTCGCTAGATATTGAAGTCGAGTATTCACTACCCTGGCCAGTAGAATACGAGAACAGACAACTGCCTAAATTGGGTCAGTACATGGGTCAATCATTTTACGGATCTCGGGATGAGAGAGCGGATCTTGTGGTGCAGATCCGGGACTATATGGAT
>CALGUT010000661.1 GCA_937920335.1 uncultured Opitutales bacterium | reverse complement strand
TTAAGACCCCATACGTCCAGCACCGTGTAAAAGAGTGCCAGTAGTAGGAGTGACCAACCGCCCGCCCAAAAAATGAACGAGGGTGACCAGAGGTCCTTGATGATTGGAAACGAGAAGCTCCAGATCCAGCCGATAAATAAACAGACGAGACCAGCTGTCAGCAGTTCTGCGCCGCAGCGAAGTTCAGCTTTTTGATAAGTCTTGATACGTTGCCCTACCAAACCACCTAACAGGCAAAGCATCCCGCTTGTCAGAACTCTGATCGTTCCCTCAGGGTCGTAAACCGTTCTGTATAGATTGGTGGAGATCAGGTTCCTGTCTAACCAGGCTGCCAGGTTATTGTCGGGGGTTATGCTCGGGCCTTTACCCGGGTAGGGGAGGTAGAATAGAGCCAAGTGATACAACACGAGCACTCCAAAGAAAATGATGAGTCGGTGTTTCCAGCTTTCTACGTGGAGGGTGAGGCTGGCGCCGATCAGGTAGCTCATCCCGATGAGCCACAAAACGGTATAGAGCCGTACGGCATCCGCCTGGAATCGAAATAAGCTGAAACTGAGTCCAATCAGGATGATGATCAGCGACCGCTTGATGATACGAATCTGTAGTTGTTTAACCGGTACTCCCTTGGCCTTCAGGGACAACACCGAATAGGGAATCGTGACGCCTGATATAAAAACGAAAAGCGGAAAAATGAGATCGAGGAAATGAAAGCCGTCCCAGGTTACATGTTCCATTTGAACGGTTAATTCTGCAACCCAGCTCTGTGGAAATCCCAGTAGCTCGACGAGTGCCAGGAAACACCCGGAACCACCGATGATCCAAAACATATCGAATCCGCGCAGTGCGTCCAAGGATAGCAGGCGAGCCTTTTTTATATCAGGGTTGGCGTCATTCATGGCGAGTTTGTCGGTCGGTTAAACTGAGTTAATAGGGGGCGCATTATACCTATGTTCCATCCATCAGTGATTCAATGGAATAGTTTGAATGGTTGTATTGATCAATTGCTATGTGTTCTAAGTAAGCTCCGTGATTCTGGAATATTTGACTTAGAGCGGATTTAGTTGGAAGCTTTGTCTGTGAAAGTGGAACTTTTAGTCCTCTGAGCGATCTTCGAACCTTTGGTGTTTAGGTTCCACTTGTTCTTCTGCCGCTTTGGCCTTAACTGAGTTTTAGTGGGCTTGGTTCGCCGCATATTACTAATCGATAAGGTATAATTATGAAACTATTTTGGGAAACATCTGTAAGTGCGCGATTGATGGGAAGCCTCTTGATCGCCACTTCGGCGATTTCTTTGCAGGCCGTAGGTATCAGTTGGCCGCAAGAAGTGGAATTGGAAAACGATGGCGTTGTCCGTGTCTATCAGCCGCAAATCGAGGAATTTTCCGGTAATAGCATCGAAGGCCGCGCCGCCGTATCGGTCAAATCGTCTTCAACGGGAAATGTGCCCGTGTTTGGTGCATTTTGGTTCGAAGCCAAAATTGACACGGATCGAGATGCTCGCACCGCTTTGCTTCGTAACGTCGATATCGTGGACATGCGGATAGCCGACGCCAGTGACGAAGACATGGAGAGTCTAGCCACATTGATTGAGGAGCAGGTGGAGCGGTCACATTTTACGATATCGGTTGACCAGTTGCTCGCAGATCTGGACTCGAAGACGGCGGGCGGGTCGGAGCCGGAGCTCAAGCATACTCCACCCACTATAGTACTTTCGAAAGAACCCGCTTTGTTGATTTCAATAGACGGCGATCCCGTATTACAAACGATTGAAGGTTCTTCTTACGAACGGGTGATCAATACGCCGTTCCTGATCGTCAAAGATGGTAAAGATCACTATCTCTACATCGGCAGCAATGCCTGGTATGCAGGGCGTGATATTTCAGGCCCTTGGACTCGGACGACCCGTGTGCCGACAGACATTGGGAAGCTGGTCGAACCGGCGGAAGAGGATGAGGTTAAGGTAGATGATATTAAGATCATCGTTGCTACCGAGGCCACCGAATTGATCGTTACTGACGGGGAAGTATCCTGGGCCCCGGTTGAAGGCATGGATCTATTGTATGTGGATAATACCGACAGTAATGCGTTTCTCGAACTGTCGACGCAGTATTACTACGTCCTGCTCTCAGGTCGCTGGTATCGGGCGGAAAGCCTGGTCGGCGAACTTCAGTGGGCGCATGTTCCAAATGATGAGCTGCCTCAATCG
>CALGUT010000660.1 GCA_937920335.1 uncultured Opitutales bacterium | reverse complement strand
GTAAAGGGGGTCACGGAGTCAACGATTCTCAATGTTTGTCCTTCCTGAAGGGACTCATTTCCCTGGTAGATGACTTCGTCATCCTTGTTCAGACCTTCAAGTATTTCAATGTAATCTCCGTTGGTTCTGCCTGGAGTTACGATCCGTTTTGTAGCCTTGATTTCGCCATTGGTCGTTTCGGCGATCCAAACACTTATTTCTGAACTTCCACTGCGGAGAATCGCATCTCGGGTAATCAATAAATTGGGTTTATCGTTCGTCGGTTGAAACACCGCCTGAGCAGACATACCTGGTTTAATATAGTCAGGGGGAGCATTTAGCCTAACGCGTACGACAAAGGTCCTCGTCTTCGGATCAACCGTAGGAGTCCGCGCTTCGATAAAAGATTCGAACGCTAAGTGCTCATACCCCGAAACGGTAACCGTTACTTTTCTCGAGTTTAAAACCATGTTACCTTGTTCCTGAGGCACCTGAAGATCCAATCGTAGGTTCTTAGTATCGATAAAGCTGACGACGGGCCTACCAGTCTGAACCCATTCTCCGACCTCAGCATATTTTTCTGAAACAAATCCATCAAACGGGGCAGGGATTCTGTGCCTTTCTACGATCTCTTTCTGGCGGATGACAGCAGTCTCTCTGCGTTCTACCGTTAACTGCGCTTTTTGGTAATTGGTCTCCCGACTTTCTTTTTCAGTTCTTGGGAAATTATTGTCTCCTAGAGACACTGCTTCATCATAAAGTCGTTTGGCGTTGTCGAATTCTTCACGAGCGGCTTCTAAATCAATCTCCATAGCTTTGAGGTCTATTTTAGCCAAGGTGTCGTCAAGGCTCACCAAGAGCTCTCCGGTTTTTGCTTCAAAGCCAAAATCTGCATCTGCTTTTACAATAAGACCTGCAATTCGAGGAGAGATATCGGCGTTTCTTTCCGATGTAATTGTCCCGGTGAACAGAAAGCGTGCATTGCTAGAATCTACAATCGGCGTCGTGACTGATACTGCAGATTCTTCAGCCGAAGATAATGTGCATCCGAATACCAGAATGAAGAATAGAGGATATAGACTGAGGAGTTTGGGAAGAGAATGTGTGACCATAATAATTTGAGTAAGCTGTTTACCAGGTGCCTCCGAGAGCACGGACCAGATCGATGGTATCTTCAAAATAGGCACTTTTAACTTGAAGATAGAGCTGCTCGGCATTGAGCGCAGATCGTTCTGCGTCTAACGCGTTGATGAAGTCAGATATGCCGCGTTCAAATTGAAAAAGCGATATTTCGCGAGCTCTTCTGGAAGCCACTACTGCCCGAAGTTGAACTTGTTCCTGAGCCTCGATCGATCTAACCGATTGGAGAATGTCTTCGACCTCAGTGATCGCAGAAATCACGGTTTGTTTATACAAGAAATATCTCCGATCGTAGAGCGCGATCGCTTGCTCCTCACTAGCTTTGAGGCTTCCACCCTGAAAGATCGGCACCGAAATTCCGGGCCTTATGCTAGACAGTTGCGCGTTCGAATCAAACAACTGGTCCCAATCTCTGGAGGCCTGCCCGAGGGTACCTCTCAGGGTGATACTTGGAAAAAATGATGCCTTGGCGACACCGACTCTTTCGTTAGCCTCAGCTAAGGCCCGTTCAGCAACCCGTATATCGGGTCTCCGTTCAATTAAGTCACCGGGAATACTCGTCGGAACTTCAGGAGGTCTTCCGTCAAAAACGTGAGGAGTGAATTCGAACGTGGAAGGTGTCTCGCCCAATAAAAGAGCCAATGAATAGATCAGGCTTCTCTGCCTTCTTTGAATGATCAGAAGTCTAGATTCTGCATTCGCTAATAACGATTCAGTCCGCGCAACCGCCAGTTCGCTAACCGTTCCGGAAGCAAACCGTTGACGGATCAAATCCAGTGACTGGCTTCGAGTTTCCAGGCTTCTCTCGAGAACTTCCACCTCGGCTTCCAAATGGTTTATTCGATAGTAAAGTAGTGCAACGTCAGCCTGAATATTGAACATTAAATCCTGATAAAGTGCCTCTTGAGCCTCTACCGAAGCTTCAGCCGCAGCAATACTACGGCGGATACGACCAAACAAATCGATCTCCCAGTTCACAACAATATCGGCGTCATACCTTTCACTCGAACTTCTCACGCCGGATGAAGAAAGGGCGCCGGAGCTTTCAGAAAAATCGGCTCTCAGGCCACCTCTGACATCTGGTAGA
>CALGUT010000659.1 GCA_937920335.1 uncultured Opitutales bacterium | reverse complement strand
GGGATTCTGATATGATTTAACAATTGCGGCCCTAATTTTTTTCAATGGCCTCTGCCCTTCAAATTTCAAAGATCACATACCTGACTCCAACGCCAGAAAGCCAACAGGTTCTAAATTCCACTAAAACAGCTGGTGAACAAAAAAGATCAACATTCACGGCTAATGAAACAACAAGGGGAAACAAACCACTGCCAAAACAATTCTAAATTTGTAAAATCCACCGCCACTGAATTCTTGGCACTCGAGCTGCTAATTGCTTGACCAAAACACTCACATATATATCAGACTAAACACAATTCACTGTTTTCTACACCAATTTCCCCCTGGCGAAATAACTAATCAACAGTCCAGTTGGAAACGAACTAACCTGAAATCAGAAGATAAACTATGAAAAAGCTACTAGTATTAGCTGCATCTCTGGCAGCATTCTCCTCACTCAAAGCTCAAGATGACGTGGCAGTAACCATGGATATTGGCTATGAATCAAGATACGTCTTCCGCGGATTTCAACTCGCGGATGAGAGTATGACAGCTGCGATCGAAGCGAGCTTCGGTGATGCATACCTCGGTATGTGGACAAATCAGCCGATCGTTAAGAATTTTGACAACGAATTCGATTTCTACGGCGGAATGGCATTCGATATCGCTGAAGGTATCGGACTCGACGTTGGTGGAACTCTTTATTACTACCCAGAATCAGGTAGTGGATCAGAAACATTCGAGATCTATGCTGCATTCGGTTTCGATGCTGCGATGAGCCCAGGAGTTACTTTCTTCTACGACCTCGATCTGGAAGCATTGACGGTTGAAGGATCTGTCGGACACAGTTTCGAAATGGACGAAAAGTCTTCATTCGATATCGGCGCTTTCTACGGATATGTTGACGGTGACGGATTTGATTACAGCTACTTCGGCGCTTCTGCCGATATCGTTTACAGCTTGAGCGACACTGCATCTGCGAGCATCGGCGCTCGCTACTCAGACGGTTCTGACGGACCCGAAGACGAAATGTGGTTCGGTGGTTCTATCAGCACTGGCTGGTAAGAAAACACCTCCTGTTATTTTTAAAAGCCTGTCCATTTGGACAGGCTTTTATTTTATCCGTTTTAAGCCGTCTCGATAGTTGACAAAGCAAAATCAACTATGCATTTTCTCCCCCTTTCTTCAAATTTATGAAAACCACGTTAGCAAAGAAAGAGAACGTCCAAAGGAAATGGTATGTCGTCGACGCCACCGGGCAAACCCTCGGAAGACTGTCGGTGAAAATCGCCAATATCCTACGTGGTCGGGACAAACCAATTTACACACCACACGTAGATACGGGTGATTTCGTTATTGTTATCAACACCGAAAAAGTCGCTGTATCTGGGAAAAAGGAAAATCAGAAGACCTACATGTTTTACACAGGCTGGGTCGGTAATGAAAAATACCGCACGCTTGCTGATTTCAGAGAAAAAAGACCTGACTTCATCATTCGCCATGCGGTCAAAGGTATGCTTCCAAGAAATAATCTAGGTCGGCAAATGCTTCGTAAAATGAAGGTTTATACCGGACCGAACCACCCGCACGAAGCCCAAGAGCCAATCGCTCTCTAGAAACGACACTAATTTTATGAGTAACGACACTGTATATTTAGGAACAGGCAGACGCAAAACCGCATCTGCACGTGTTCGCCTCGTGGCAGGCGAGGGAAAGATTCAGATCAACGACAAAGAACTGAACGAGTATTTTAGCCTAGACCAAGCGGTTCGTATGGTTGAAGGCCCTTTTAATACTATCGAGCAAAAAGAGAAGTTCGACGTCATCGCAAAAGTAGAAGGCGGTGGTGTTAATGGTCAGGCAGAAGCCTGTGCTCATGGTATCGCAAGAGCTCTGTTAAAATTTGATGAAGAACTTAGAATCCCGCTGAAAAAAGCAGGACATCTCCGACGAGACCCTCGACGACGCGAGCGTAAGAAGCCCGGTCAGCCAGGAGCCCGTAAACGCTTCCAATTCTCCAAGCGTTAATTCGGAAACCTAAAGTTCTCCCCTTTTTACGCCCTCCCAGGACCACCTCGGAGGGCTTTTTATTTCCAAAAATAACAATAATCCCCTTAGTCTTTAGAAAATCTAGTATTATGAACATTGGTATCGTAGGTGCATCCGGTTATTCTGGAGAGGTCTTACTCTCATTGCTTCTGGATCATCCGAACATCTCCCTTTCAACAGTAACCTCCAGGACGTTGGCCGGCAAATCTGTCGAATCGGTGTTTCCACATCTTAGGAATCGAGGTGGTGGGCTTAAGTTCACAATATCCGATCCTGATCAATTGGCTGCCGATCCTGATTTGGATCTGGTATTTCTGGCGTTACCACACGGCGTAGCCAGTGAGTATGCGATTCCACTCTGCAAATCTGGGAAGAAGGTAATAGACTTGAGCGCCGATTTCCGGCTCAACTCTTCGGAGATCTATGAAGACTATTACGGGCACCCTCACCCCTTCCCTAATTGGCTTGAAAAATCTGCCTACGTTATCCCGGAAATCACAGATGACGGTTGGCAGAATAATAGGCTGATCGCAGCGCCTGGCTGCTACCCCACCAGTATCCTTGTTCCACTCTTACCGTTGTTGAAGAACAACATAATAGACGGAAGTGGTATCGTAATCAATTCTATGAGCGGCGTAAGCGGCGCTGGCAAAAAACTAGCCGAGGACTATCTATACTGTGAGAGAAACGAAAGCGTTAAGGCTTATGGACTCGTCAAGCACCGGCATTTGTCAGAGATCGAAGAACAACTAACATTAGCGGCAAAAAAGGAAATTGTGATACAGTTCACTCCACATCTGATCCCAATCAACAGGGGTATCGCCACCACAATCACAATAGCGAATACAGGAAACTGCCTCAACGAAGCTTATGAAGTATGGAATGAACTTTATGGTGAAAAGCCGTTCATATCAGTCCTTGAATCTGGGCAGACCCCTGACACAAAGTATGTTTTTCAAACGAACCGCATAGACTTTTCTGCAACTTACGATCCGAGAACAGAAAGCCTCCTCATTACTTCAGCTGAAGATAATCTAATGAAGGGCGCTGCCGGACAGGCCATACAAATCATGAACCTCTGGTGTGGATACGAAGAAACCGCCGGACTCCTCTAACCCCTTAAGACTCTAAACATGGAAATTGCACACACACCCTCCGATAAAGAAGTGATCGCAAAAGCCAAAGTGCTATTGGAGGCGCTTCCATATATACAGACATTCAAAGACAGTATCTTTGTGGTTAAATACGGCGGTAGTTTTATGGATGATAAAGACCCAGAGGTACGAAGTAGGGTCGCACAAGATATCGTTTTCCTCGCGGCTGTGGGGATACATGTAGTGGTTGTTCATGGCGGCGGAAAGGCCATCAGTGCAGCCATGGAAACTGCGGGAATTAAACCCTTATTCATCAACGGTCTCCGGTTTACCGATAAAGATACGGTTTCAATCGTTGAAGAAACGTTAAACAAATCGGTGAACCTCGACATTTGCGAATTAATCCAAGCCACCAAAGGACGCCCTTTGGGCATGGCAGGCCAAAGTCTTTTCAATTGCTCGAAGCTCGAAGTAGACCCAGAGGGTAATCCAGTTGATTTAGGATTCGTTGGCGATATACAAATCGTCCGGTCTCGGTTGATCAAACGAGCTATCTCGCAAGGATACACGCCTATCATCTCTCCCGTCGGAAGCGATGAAGATGGCAACCTATACAACATCAACGCTGATGTCGCTGCCGCACATGTCGCCTGCAATCTTCGCGCGCGCCGTCTCGTTTATATGACCGACGTACCGGGGCTTCTAAGAGACCCCAAAGATCACGATTCGATCATCTCGACTCTACAGGCAAACGAAGTTGACTCGCTTAAACAAGAAGGCGTCATAGGAAAAGGGATGTTACCCAAAGTAGATTCTGCAATAATGGCTCTAAAGGAAGGAGTCCAACGCGTTCACTTCGTACACGGAAGACTCCCACACAGTATCTTGCTAGAGATATTTACGGACAAAGGGGTCGGAACTGAAATCATCCATTAAACACCTCATAAAATGAATTTCAAAGACACCATCGAAGAACAATACAGCAAGTATCGGCTAAACAACTACGGATCACCGACAATAACTCTTGTAAAGGGAAAGGGAGAACATGTTTGGGATGACAATGGCAGAAAATATCTGGATTTCTCAACAGGCATTGCAACCACGGCTCTTGGGCATTGTCACCCTGCTCTTGTTACAGCTATCCAGAAGCAGGCAGAAACCCTTATTCACGTCAGCAATCTCTACAGAATCGAACCCCAAGGAAAATTAGCGGAAGCGTTGGTTTCGAAAGCAGGCCCCGGCCGTGTATTCTTTTGTAACAGCGGCGCCGAATCCAGTGAGGCCCTCATAAAGCTCTCTAGGCTTTTTGGTATCCATAAATCGGGCACAGAGAATCCAGCTACGACCGTAATAGTCTCGAACAACGGGTTTCACGGTAGGACTTTTGGCGGTATGAGCGCGACACCTCAGGAGAAAATTCAAAATGGATTCTTTCCAATGCTCCCTAATTTTCCAGTTGGAAAAATGAACGACATTCAGAGTTTTGCTGAACTGGTCGATGACCATACCGCAGCCATACTCATTGAACCGATTCAGGGAGAAGGCGGAATTCACGTCGCGTCCAAAGAGTTTCTCCAAGACCTAAGATCACTCTGTGACGAAAAAAATATTCTTCTCTTAATGGATGAGGTTCAAAGCGGCACTGGTCGAACCGGTGATTTTTTTGCCTACGAAATTGCCGACATAAAGCCGGATGCTATCGGCATGGCGAAAGGCTTAGGAGGGGGATTTCCCATTGGGGCTGTCTGGATAACAGAAGACAAAGCAGATCTATTCAAACCTGGCAGTCATGGAAGTACATTTGGCGGAAATCCACTGGCATGCGCCGCGGCATTAGCAGTGCTCGATACGATTGATTCTGAAAACTTGCTGACGCGGGTAAAAGAGCTATCCGCACCTTGGATCGAACAGCTTAATCAGCTAAAAGAAACCCACGAGATTATCACAGATATCAGAGGACGAGGATTTCTTATTGGAATTGATTTTAGCGAGGATCCAACTCCAATACAAAAGAAATTAGAAGATCGCGGACTGTTAACCGTGAGAGCCGGCGGAAATGTATTAAGGCTACTTCCGCCACTCACTGTCGCGGAGAGCAGCCTGAATGAATCCATAGAAATTCTCTCATCTGTCTTGAATGAATCTACGGTCCCTTTAAGCAATTAGCAGTCTATCAATGAAACACTTTCTAAAAACTACCGACTTCAATATTCAAGAAGTTGATGAAACGCTTTCCTTAGCCCAGAAATTCAAAGCAGAAAGAGGAACGGTGCCTTCCTCTGCCCTGAATGGGCAGTCCTGGGGTATGCTATTCTTCAAATCTAGCACGAGAACCCGTGTATCGTTTGAAGTGGGGGTCCATGAGTTGGGAGGCAATGCGCTATACCTGAATAAGAACGATGTTCAAATAAGTCGCGGAGAAACGATTGCTGATACCGCAAAGGTTTTATCGCGCTACCTGCATGGGATTATCATTCGGTGCTACGATCACGCCCTGCTCGAAGAATTTGCTGCCGAAGGATCGATTCCTGTCGTAAATGCACTTTCTGATTTTCTCCATCCATGCCAAATTTACTCAGACGCCTTTACCATGGCTGAAAGGTGGTCTGGCGGTGGTTCGCTCCTCGAATCGTTGCAGGGTAAAAAGATCGCATTCCTAGGAGACACCGCCTGCAACATGGCCAATTCCTGGATGCTTGGAGCCGCCCTCTTCGGGATGGACATTTCATTGGCTGGCCCTGCCGGATTTGAACCAGGCCAAGATATTAAGGACCTCATCCAAGCTTCTGGGCTCACCCCTTCATGGACATTCCATACCGATCCCACTGAGGCTGTTGAAGGCGCAGATGCAGTTTACACCGATGTTTGGGTGAGCATGGGTATGGAGGATGAAAAAGAAGAACGTCTGAATACCCTTCAACCCTTTCAGGTAAATTCCGCCCTCATGCTGGCGGCCAAAGCAGAAGCGCTGTTTCTACATTGCTTGCCGGCTCACGCGGGTGAAGAGGTGACCCAAGAAGTAATAGACAGCCCCGCTTCCATCATTTTCGATCAAGCAGAAAACAGACTACATGTACAAAAGGCTATTCTGGCCATGCTCGCAAAATCTGCAATTTAACCACACTTCACACTCATTATGAAAATCGTACTCGCTTACTCCGGAGGACTAGACACATCCGTGTTAGTCCGTTGGTTAAAAGACCACTACCACGCAGAAATTATTACCTTCGCCGCAGATGTCGGTCAGGAAGAAGAGCTAGATGGACTGGAAGAAAAAGCTAAAGCAACAGGAGCAAGCGAGCACCACACCATCGATTTGGTTGACGAGTTCGCCAAGGATTTCATCTATCCCATAATCAGAGCCAATGCCATCTATGAAGGGCAGTACCTACTGGGAACTTCGATCGCCAGACCTCTCATTGCCAGGGCTCAAATTGAAATCGCCAAGAAAGCAGGAGCTACCGCGTTGGCTCACGGTGCAACCGGTAAAGGAAACGATCAAGTCAGGTTTGAGCTTACATACGCTGCTCTTTCGCCCGAGCTTCAGGTCATATCACCATGGCGAATGGACGTATACCGCCAGGCATTCCCAGGTCGCACTGAGATGATCGAATATTGCGCCGCCAACAATATCGACGTGGAAGCCTCTTCATCAAAGCCCTACTCGATGGATAGAAATCTTCTACATATCTCTTATGAAGCAGGTATTTTGGAGGATCCTTGGTTCGACCCAACAACTCCCGACAACAAGTCGATGTACAAACTCACTGTGGATCCTGAAGACGCTCCCAATGAAGCTGAGTACCTCGAACTCGATTTTGAAAAAGGAGACTGCGTAGCCGTTAATGGAGCAGCCGGAACCCCAGCACAAATACTTAGGACGTTAAACACACTGGCCGGTAAACACGGGATAGGCAGAGTTGATATCGTTGAAAATAGATTTGTCGGAATGAAGAGCCGAGGGGTTTACGAAACCCCGGGAGGAACCATTCTTATCCATGGTCACAGGCAACTGGAAACCTTAACGATGGACCGTGAGCTTATGCACTTGAGGGACAGTCTGATTCCAAAATATGCACAACTAGTTTATAACGGTTTCTGGTATGCTCCCGAGCGGGAAGCCCTTCAGGCTCTAATAGACAATAGCCAGGAATCAGTGACGGGGACCGTTCGACTAAAGCTTTACAAGGGCAACGTAACAACCGTAGGACGAAAATCTCCCTACTCCTTGTACGACGAGAACATTGCATCGATGGAAGGAGTTGAAAGCGATTATAATCCTGATGACGCAACGGGATTCATACACCTTCAGGCTCTTAGACTCAGAGCACGTAACAAAGCCCATAAAGACATTCTTAAAGATTATTAATACATACCTTTTTTGATTGGACTTGAGTAGAGCATTTACCCATAAAGCTCACTCTTATACATTAATCAGCACCGTTTGGGTGTTGGTGACAGGTAAGCCTGGATGGCGGAATTGGTAGACGCGCCGGACTCAAAATCCGGTTCCTTCGGGAGTGAGGGTTCGACCCCCTCTCCAGGTACCACCTATAAATTTTCGGTCGCGATATCCGCAGCGATTTTAGCTTTTCGGCATTCGAAAGTTGGGCCGACTAAACTTTGCTATGAGTAAGGAAATCCCGGTGCTTCGGGCTTGACCAGCTGAGAGGAATCCGGGCACACTCTCCCCCTTTATTTTGGTTCGGGCCGTAGCGCAGCCTGGTAGCGCACTTCGCTGGGGGTGAAGGGGTCGCAGGTTCAAATCCTGTCGGCCCGACCATCTACTAATTCCTCATAATCAAGAGACTCTTTACCAGGCACTCTAGTCTTAGTCTTAACAGATGAAATCATTTATATGGCCTCTACTGTTAGTTGCCACTATTATTTGGGCATCTGGATCAAACCCTACAAATCCAGTCAACGTTAGCCATTCGGATAAGATTATACACTTTTTAGTCTTTGGCCTGATAGCCATTTTGATTGTTCGAATGCGTAGGCCGGTAACATGGAAATGGGCCTTAATAACATTTCTTATTGTCTCAGGATTTGGGGCCCTGGACGAACTTCGGCAATCATTCACTCCAGGTAGATCGGTTGAAATTGAAGACTGGGTTGCTGATTCACTCGGTGCGGCTGTTGCCATTGCTTTCTATAAATCTCTCCCGATGTTTTCAAACCTACTCGAGCTTAAGCTGTCCACTAATTCTCGACAAGAGTCCAGCTCAGAAAAAAACTAGGACCATGAGTGACGCTATAGAGAAACGACTCCAAGA